>JBDTIW010000211.1:0-21536 GCA_039936215.1 Caulobacteraceae bacterium
CTGGCCATCCTGGTTTCCGCCAGCCTGCTGGCCCTCGCCTTCCTGCTATCCCTGCGCGTGGCCCGGCCCCTGGGCTTGCCGGCGGCGGCGGCCCCCGCCTGAGCGCCGTCCAAGCCGCGCCTTGATCGCGCCCAATCCTTCCCCGACAATCGCGGCCTTTCAACCCCTCTTGGACTCCCCATGAACGCCTGCCGCGCTCTGATCCCCGCCCTCGCCCTCCTGGCCGCATGTTCGGGACCGGCCCCGGCCAGCCGCGCCCAGGGCGCCACCGCCTCGGCCACCGATCTTCAGGCCGAACAATCCCTGCCGGCCCCGCGTCGCGCGCCGCCCAATCTGGCGGCCCTCCAGATGTCCTTCGCTCCCATCGTGCGCCATGCCGCGCCCGCGGTGGTCAATGTCTATTCCCGCCGGGTCGTCCGCCAACAGGTCGATCCCTTCTGGGGCCTGTTCGCCGGCGGCGGCGTCTCGCGCGACCGGGTGGAACAATCGCTCGGTTCCGGCTCCATCGTCCGCGCCGACGGGGCGATCCTCACCAACCACCACAATATCGAGAACGCCCAGGAGATCATGGTGGTGACCGCCGACCGCCGCGAATGGCCGGCCAGAGTCCTGCTGGACGACGCCCGAGCCGACTTGGCGGTGCTCAAGATCGACACCAAGGGCGAGCGTCTGCCGACCATCGCCATCGACGCCGCCGCGGCCCCCCAGGTGGGCGATCTGGTGCTGGCCATCGGCGATCCATTCGGGGTCGGCCAGACGGTGACCAACGGCATCGTCTCGGCCCTGGCCCGCTCGGACGTCGGGATCAGCGACTATTCCTTCTTCATCCAGACCGACGCGGCGATCAATCCGGGCAATTCCGGCGGCCCGCTGGTGGATATGAACGGCGACCTGATCGGGGTGAACACGGCCATCGTGTCGGGCTCGGGAACCTCGTCGGGGGTCGGCTTCGCCATTCCCGCCGCCATGGCCAAGCAGGTGGTGACCGCGGCCCTCGGCGGTGGCCACGCCGTCGCCCGCCCCTGGCTGGGCGTCAAGACCCAGGGCCTTACCGGCGACATGGCCAAGAGCCTCGGCCTTTCCGTTCCGCAGGGGGTGGTGGTGACCGATGTCTGGCCAAGCGGCCCGGCCGCCCGCGCCGGACTGGCCCAGGGCGATGTCATCGTCTCGGTGAACGGCCAGGCGATCAACGACGACGCGGGCCTCAACTATACGGTGGCCACGCGCGGCGAGGGCGACACCCTATCTCTGGTTGTCCGCCACAACGGCGGCCCGGAGCGGACCGTTTCCGCCCGCGTCGAAGCGCCGCCAGCCCGGCCCGCCGCCGATGCGCGCACCCTCAACGGCCACAACCCCCTGGCCGGGGCCAGTGTGGTCAATGTCTCGCCGGCCGCCGCCTACCGCTACGGCGTCGATCCCTTCAGCGCCCAAGGCGTGCTGGTGACCGCCGTCAACCCGGGTTTCGCCCAGCAGATCGGCCTTCAGGCGGGCGACTTCATCCGCGAGATCAACGGCCGCAAGGTCGCCACCACCGCCGAACTGGCCGCCGCCCTGCAGTCCGGCCCGCGCGGCTGGACCCTGGCCATCCAACGCGGTGACCGCGTGATCACGGCGAGGTTTCAGGGTTAGGGCACGCTTTCAGGGGACTTGAACCACTTCGTCTTCGGCCGGAAGCGTATACCGGCTGTCCGTCGAGGCCGCGCCCGGCGCCGCCTTCCAGCCGTCGGAACTCATGACCTGATCCATGGTCGCCTTGCCCAGAGCCCGGTAGGCGTCGAACACATAGGGCACGCCCTCCGCCCCGAGCGGTGAATTGGCGTTGGCCACATGGAAATGCAGGTGGGGCCCGTCCGAATTGCCGGTATTGCCCAGGAGGGCGATCACCTGCCCCCGGCGGACCTTGTCTCCCACGTGGACGCGCAGGCTGCCCGGCTGCAGGTGGGCGTAGAAGGCGTAGCGGCCGTAGCCCAGATAGAGGATCAGATAGTTTCCGCCCACCGTCTCCAGGGTGATCGGCACGGCGCGCTTGTCGGACGGCTCGTTTTCGGGGACGCCATCGTGGGCGGCGCTCACCGTGGCGTCGGCCACCGCCAGGACATCGGTCCCGAAACCATACCAGTTGGCGTTCACCGCCTTGTCCCCATGGAAGAGCCGGCCGTCCGGCCCCAGCTTGACCCAATCGATGGCGAAGCGCTGGGCGATGCGGGCAATCCCGTCTACCGGCAGCAGCGACCGGCGATGATCGGAGGTGTTCGAGGGTCCACCGGCGGCCACCCAGCGGCCCGGCGGCAGGGGAAAGCCGATCACGACGGGATTCCTGGGATCGATCGCGACGCGACCTTCCAGGGGAGGTGTTTCGTTAAGCGGTTGAGCCGGATCGGCGGGACCGACCTTGGTCGAACGCAGCCGCCAGGCCAGAGTCCGCGGCGCCGGCGCGCCGGCGGGCAGGTCGGTTTCCACATAGAGGATGGCGATGCTTCCGGCGGGTATCCGGCGGACGTCGGCCGAGGCGCCCTTGACGCCAGGTTGGCGCAGGAGCGGGTCCAGCGCTGGGCCCTTGGCGTCGCTCAAGGTCGCCCCGGTGTCCCCATTCATGATCTCAAGCTCGTCCAGATTTTGGTCGCCTTGCGCGTAACTCGCGAGGTGGAACTCGTAGAAAAGCCTTGTGACCCCACCGACCCTCACCGCCGCCGGCGCAAACGGAACGCGGACCTCCAGGGGGATGGGTGAGGGCTTGTGCTCCTGCGCATGAGTTATGGGCGCCAGACAAATCCCGGCCAAAAAAGCCATGGCGCCATATTCGTAAGGTTTCCAAGTCATGAGTTTCTCCCTCGTCTCTGCTACTCTTGCACGATGAGCGATCTCTTTGAAGCCGCCGGCCTTACCCCGAAGGCGCCGCGTCCCTTGGCCGATCGCCTGCGGCCGCAAAGCCTTGATGAGGTGGTGGGCCAGGATCATCTGCTGGGCCCTGAAGGACCGATCCGGCGGATGGCTGAGGCGCACCGGCTTTCCTCGATGATCCTGTGGGGACCGCCCGGCACCGGCAAGACCACCATCGCCCGCCTGCTGGCCCTGGAGGCCGGCTATGAATTCCAGCAACTTTCCGCGGTGTTTTCCGGGGTGGCCGACCTCAAGAAGGCCTTCGAGGCGGCCCGCCTGCGTCGCGCCGCCGGTCAGGCGACCCTGCTCTTCGTCGATGAGATCCACCGCTTCAACCGCGCCCAGCAGGATGGCTTCCTGCCTTTCGTGGAGCAGGGTGTCGTCACCCTGGTCGGCGCCACCACCGAGAACCCCTCGTTCGAACTCAACGGCGCCCTGCTGTCACGTTGCCAGGTCTATGTCCTGCGGCGGCTGGACGAGACCGCGCTCTCAACCCTCATGGCCAAGGCCGAGACCTTCGAAGGGCGGCCCTTGCCCCTCGATTCCTGGGCCCGCGAGGCGATGATGGCCATGGCCGACGGCGACGGTCGCTATCTGCTCTCTCTCGCCGAGACCCTGTTCAACATCGCGACCGACGCGCCGCTCGACACCGCCGCCATGGGCCAAGCGCTGCAAAAGCGCAGCCCGGCCTACGACAAGGACCGCGAGGAGCACTACAACCTCATTTCCGCCCTGCACAAATCGGTGCGCGGCTCGGACCCCGACGCGGCCCTCTATTGGCTGGCGCGCATGCTGGAGGGAGGCGAGGATCCGCTGTTTATCGCCCGGCGCCTGGTGCGCATGGCCAGCGAGGATATCGGCGGCGCCGATCCGCTCTCCCTCCTTCTCGCCACCGCCGCCAAGGACGCCTACGATTTCCTGGGTAGTCCGGAGGGTGAACTGGCCCTGGCCCAGGCCTGCGTCCACATGGCCGCCGCACCCAAGTCCAACGCCGTCTACACCGCCTTCGGCGCCGCCCGGCGTCTGGCCCGGGAAACCGGCTCTCTCATGCCCCCCGCCCACATCCGCAACGCCCCCACCCGCCTGATGAAAGATCTGGGCTACGGCGCCGGCTACCAATACGATCCGAACACGGAAGAAGGCTTCTCCGGCCAGGACTATTTTCCTGACGGCGTCGACCGCTCCGTTTTCTACGCGCCGAGAGGCGAGGGGGCGGAGGCGCGCGTCAAGGAACGTCTCGACCGCTGGGCGGCGCTGAGGGTCAAGAAGGGTGAGTAGGACCGCGCTCCCCTCCCTCACCCCCGCCGACATCGCCTTCGTCCGGTCCATGGTTATATTTGAGGACGATCATGTCCTGGTCCTGAACAAATCTCCCGGCCTCTCCAGCCAGGGCGGGCGTATCGCCGCCCATACGCTGGACGACCTGCTGGGCGCCTTCGCCAAGTCCAACGGAAAGCGTCCGCGCCTGATACATCGCCTCGACCGCGACACCTCCGGCGTCATCCTCACCGCCAAGACCCAGCCGGCGGCGGCCTTTCTGGGCAAGGCGATGATGGCCCGACGGATCGGCAAGACCTACCTGGCCATCGTCGCGCCCGGCGCTCCGGACCCGCCGGCGGGTCTGATCGAGACGCCGCTTCGCCGTCACGAAGAGGGCAGGCAGGCCCATGTCCGTGTCTCGTCGGCCGATCACGCGGACGCCCAGGCCGCCTCGACCCGCTATCGCACCCTGGGCGTCGGCGACACCGCCGCCCTGGTGGAACTGGCGCCCCGCACCGGCCGCATGCACCAGCTTCGCGTCCACCTGGCTTCCATTGGCCGATCCATCGCCGGCGACGCCCGCTACGGCGGCGCCCTGGTCCTGGCCGGCGCCGCCGTCCCGCGAACCATGCTGCACGCCGCCGCCCTGACCTTTCCCCACCCCGCCGGGGGCGAGCGGCGCGTCGCCGCCCCGCCGCCGGAGGATTTCCGCGATCTTCTGGCGCGCCTGGGGCTGGCGGTGCATAATAGCGGGGACGACAGGACGATCTGATGACCGGACCCGGACCGACCACGCCCATCTCGCTGCCCGAATTCGCCGCCGCGGCAAGCGTCCACGACCAGGGGCCCGGGCGCATCCAGGCCCAGGTCTCAACGGGTGGCCAGGATTTTCCCGCCGACGAACCCATCGAGGCCGGCGGTGGTGGAACGGGGCCCAGCCCTCACGATCTGCTCGCCGCGGGCCTCGCCGCCTGCACCACCATGACCTTGCGCCTCTACGCCGACCGCAAGACCTGGCCGCTGGAGCGCATCCATGTGGTCGTCGATCATGTTCGCCAGCCAGACGCCGCGCCGCCCGATCTCTTCCGCCGCCGGGTCGTCCTTACCGGCCCGCTCGACGAAGGCCAGCGCGAGCGCCTGATGCAGATCGCCGACCGCTGCCCGGTTCACCGCACCCTCGTCGCCGGCGCTCGCATCGAAACCGCGACAGGCGGCTAGGCGGGCCGTGGAAAGGCTGCTTCTGGTCGCCCTCGGAGGCGCCGCCGGCTCAATGGCCCGCTATCTCACCGGCGTGGCGGCCCTGCGTTTCATCGGCCTTCGCGCCCCGTGGGCGAGCACCTTCATCGTCAATGTGGTCGGCGGCGCCCTGATGGGGCTGCTCATCGGCTATCTGGCCCATCGCGGCGGGGCGGGGCAGGACCGGGCGCGCCTGTTCCTGGCGGTGGGCGTGCTGGGCGGCTTCACCACCTTTTCGTCCTTCTCCCTGGACGCCGTCCTGATGATCCAGCGCCGCGACTGGAGCCTGGCCGGCGCCTATGTGGCCGGATCGGTGGTTCTCTCCGTAGCCGCCCTCTTCGCCGGCCTGATGGCCGCGCGGCGCCTGTTCGCCTGATGAAAAAGCGGGCTTGGTAGGTGAAACGGTCCGCCGCCGCCGTGGCGCTGGCTCTTTGCCTGTCGCTTCCGACGCGCCCCGTCCTCGCCGCCTGCACCCTGGGCAAGATGGCCGAGCTCCCGGTCACCATGACCGGTCTTCGGCCCATGGTCCCGGCCAAGATCAACGGCGTCGACGCCCTGTTCATCGCCGACAGCGGCGCCTTCTACAGCATGATCTCCCCCGCCAGCGCGGCCGAGCACGCCTTGAAGCTCGCCGCCGGCCCCTACCGTTTGACAACCAAGGCCGTGGGCGGCGACGTCACGGTCTCCTTGACCACCGTCAAGATCTTCACGCTCGCCGACGCGGCGATCCCCAATGTGCAATTTCTGGTCGGCGGCGGCGAGCCTGGGAGCGGCGCCGTGGGGCTGATCGGCCAGAACGTGCTGGGCCTCGCCGACGTGGAGTACGATCTGGCGGACGGGACCATTCGCTTGATCCGGCCCCACGACTGTGGTCGTCATGCCCTGGCCTATTGGGCCTCCACAAAACCCTATTCCGTGATGGACTTCGGCGACGCCCGGACGGGGTCCCGCATGACGGTCGGCGAGGCCTTCGTCGATGGCGTCAAGATTCGCGCCCTGTTCGACACCGGCGCCTCGACCTCCGTCCTGTCGCTGCGCGCCGCGGCGCGGGCCGGGATCAGGCCTGGCGGCGCCGGTGTCGTCGACGCGGGTGTCACCGGCGGGCTGGGCCGTCGCGCCATGGCGACCTGGATCGCACCCTTCGCCAGCTTCAAGATCGGCGAGGAGGAAATCCGCAACACCCGCCTGCGCATCGGCGCCCTCGATCTGGGCGACGGAACCGACATGCTGATCGGCGCCGACTTCTTCCTCTCCCATCGCGTCTATGTGGCCAACAGCCAGCACAAGATCTATTTCACCTACAACGGCGGACCGGTGTTCAACCTGACCGCGGCGGCGCGGGTCCAGGCCGGCGGCGACGCGGCGCCCAAGGCCGCTGCGCCGCTCGACGAGGGGCGGGCGGAGCCCACCGACGCCGAGAGCTTTAGCCGGCGTGGCGCGGCCTTCGCCGCCCGCCGCGACTTCGCCTCCGCCATCGCCGATTTTACCCGCGCCGGCGACCTGGCGCCGACCGAGGCGAAATACTTCCGCGAGCGAGCCTGGCGCGGTGGGCCAACAACCAACCGGCCCTGGCCATGGCCGACCTCGACAAGGCGCTGGCGCTCATGCCGGACGATGTCGCCTCGCGCCTGGCCAGAGCCGAACTGCGGCTCGCCGACCACGACAAGACTCAGACGGTCGCCGACCTGGACGCCGCGGCGCGCGATGCCCCCACGGAAGCGGACGTCAGGATCGGCATCGCCGATCTCTACGCCCATCTCGACCGCTTCGCGCCGGTGATCGCCCAATATAGCCTGTGGATCGCCGCCCATCCCGCCGACGGCCGGCTGCCGCGCGCCCTGAACGGCCGCTGCTGGGCCAGAGCCCTCATGGGGCGCGATCTCGACAAGGCCCTGGCCGATTGCAACGCCGCTCTGAAGATGGATGCCAAATCCCCCACCGCGCTCGATAGCCGCGGCCTCGTCCGTCTGCGTCTGGGCGACCTCGACAAGTCCATCGCCGACTACGACGTTGCGTTGACCCTTCGGCCGGGGAGCGCCTGGTCCCTCTACGGCCGAGGTCTCGCGGAATTGGCCAAGGGCATGAAAGCTCAAGGCGACGCCGACATCGCCGCCGCCGTCGCTCTCGATCCCCACGTCGCCGACGAACTGGCGAAACATGGGGTCAAGCCTTGAAAGGGATTCTCCACCTTGAGGGGGAACTTAAACAAACGCTGTTTTTCCCTCTGGGAAACGACAGAGAAGTAGAGGAGGGGGCCGGCCTGAACCGGCGGCAGGCCGAAGCCGCTTCCGCCTTCCATCATGCTGACCATACCGCTGGTTGCCGGTTTTCGAGTGCGAGGCGGAGCGTGTCGTCCGGACAGGGCCAAGTAAACTTCGCCGGAAAGGTGGTGAAGGCGAAGTCCATCGTAGCGGGGAAGTTCCGACGGTCGGCGACCACGCGCTCCAGACCTCGGGTTATCTCGGTCTGTAGCCAGTCAAAGTTATAACCTAAGTAGTACTCCGCCGGCGCCAGCACCTGAAGATGCGCGGTCGGGGCGTCGAGCAAATAGCCTTGGGCAATCGAGCCGCGCGGATAGTGCAGTTGGGAGAAAAGATAGAGGACCCCATAAAGCAGGGCTTCCACGGCGGCGAACAAGGGCGTGTCGCTTCGATATTTCAGCTCGATCAGTTCGAAACCACCGGCTTGTCGGCGAAACACGAGATCCAGATTGCGGTGCTTGTCGTTCGATCCGTTGATCAAGCCGGAGGCCGTCGGCACCTGATTCGCCCAGGCGTCTCCGCTGACTCTCGCGATCGCCTTTTCGAGCGTCTTTTCGCCGCTGGTGTTGTGCGGCGCGATCCAGAGTTGTTTTTCGAAACGCCAATTCTGGACGGACGGCGTTCGCGCCGGGATCGACGCGCGCCACTTCGCTTCGAGTAGCGCGAGAACCTCCTCGATCAACACAGCGGCGTCGAAGTCGCGCGGTCGCCTTCCGCTCAATCTGCGGGCGGCCGACAGGTGCCTGAAGCGAGGCTGGCTCGTTCCGATGTCGGCGATTCCCAGATGACGCTCGGCAATGTCATCGACGCCGGCAAATATGCCGAGACCCCCAAATCCTCCTGCGAGCGTGGTCAAGGCTGGAGCCGCCGCAGTACCTCGTCATCCGGCAAATCGGGCACACCGCGCTTTTCCTGAGCCCATTCGTGGGGGATGCGCCTTTTCACGTCGGCGAAGCGCAGACCAAAAATCTTCTCGAATGCTTCGACGGCAGCGTCTCTTGCCGGCTCGCTGTTCATGCCTGTCATGGCCCAGCAGAAAAGCCAAAGGACGCTTGCGGCGGTAGCTTCCCCGTCTGGTTGGATCCGACAGTGGGTTTCAATGCCGTTCTGGGCGACCTGATGATGAATATAGCCGAGGAACACCTGCGCTCGCCTCGGGGTGACGATCATCTTCATCTGGGGTTACTCCTGTCATGCTCGCCGCGTCTGCGAGTTTGTCTTGAAGTAATTGCTGGGTATATAACTCCATCTCCACTTTCATACATCGAATCGGGCCGCAAGGCGCTCTACGTGATCGGCGAGGGCCGGCTTTGCCGCCCAGTGCCGCAGCAGCTCAGGGTACGACAGGCTGCAAAACGCGACCTCGGCCCCGGTGACCTCGGCGGTGAAGGCGGCGAGTTCAGCGCGATGGGCGGCGTGGTCCGCCGGCGGGATGGGGCGGCTGTCAGGAAAGGCCGCCGGTTCGGCATAGAGATAGAGAAGCGTGGCGCGCCTGTCCTGACGCCGGGCCTGTGTGCGCAAGCCGAGGGCGTGTTTGACGAGCTGGCAGGCATCGAGAAGGCGGAAGCTTCGGCCGCCTTGGAGAGCGTCGCGCATGGACTCAAAGGGCGCCATCGCGTCGCCCCAGACGGGGCGGGCGTAGGCGTCGGAAAAGGAACCCGGTCGGCCCTTTCGAAACGGCTCGTAGCGTTTGGATTCTACACCGATGAGGGCGGTTTCCGTTTCGACGGCCACGTCCAACCAGGGGTGGCGCCCCCCATGCCAGGGAAAACGCATCTCCGCTTCGAGGTGGACCGCCCGCGCCTCTCCGGCCGTCAGCGGCGGGCAAGGCAGGTTTAGAAGCCCGGGGCGATCGGCGAAGAAGCCGAAAGCGTTAGCGACCAGGGCCGCCGAGGACTCGGGGCTGGCGAACTTGCCACTGGCGAGTTCCGCGCCCGCTGCCGCCTGGTAGCGGGCGAGGATCAGATCCTTGGGCAGATGATCGAGCAGGGCGGCGCGGGGGGGAATGGAGGGAGTTGGACAGGGAGGGAGTTGGACATTGTGGGTGTGATAACGCAATCGTATACCAAAAACGGTCGCACGGGGAAAGGGTTAACCCGCAATAACGGCCCGCCCGTTTTCTTTCGCCTCACAGCCTCTCGTGATCAGGCCGCGACCGGTTGCAAGCGTCGCACCGTTGGTTGCGCGCGCTGTTGTGCTTTCGAAAGCTCGTAGTGGGTCTGCAACGTCAACCAGAAACGCGCGGTGCTCACCCCGGCGCTCTCCAGCCTGACCGCCAAATCCGGGCTGATGCCGGCGCGCCCGTTGAGGACGCGCGACAGGGCGGTGCGGGACATGCCGAGCCGATGGGCGGCGTCGGTCACATCGATTCCCAGCGGCGCCAGCACATCCTCGCGCAACAGTTCACCGGGATGCGGATGGTCCTTCATCATGGGGTCAGTCCTTTTAATGGTAGTCCTGATAGTCCACCAGTTCCACGTCGTCCCGGACAAAGCGGAACGTCACCCGCCAGTTGCCATTGACCCACACGGACCAGTGGCCTTTCAGTCCCCCTTTAAGGGGATGGAGCCTGTAGCCCGGTTGGCCCAATTCGGTCGGCGACGACGCGGCGTCGAGCGCCGCCAGAATGCGGCGCAGCTTGGGTATGTGCGCGGCTTGCACCCCACGGCCGGAGCCCGTTCGGTACAGGGTCTCAAGCCCCTTGTGGCGGAAACTGAGGATCACGACCGCCTGTATCGCGAAGCGGCACGCGCCGCAACGGAAATCTTGCCCGGCGCGCCTTGACCTATCGTCTCGCAGCTGGCGGCGCTAACCTTGAGCGATGATGCGCTCTGCCCGTCCGCGCTCCACGCCGCGCCCCATCGCCTTGATGAATGAGGTCAAGATATTGGCCGTCGGGGAGGGGGAAGACGGAGTGCGGCTCGACCGCTGGCTGCGGCGGCGCTGGCCGGGGCTCACCCAGATCCAGATTCACAAGTTGGCGCGGAGTGGCCAGCTCCGCGTCGACGGCGGTCGGGTCAAGGCCGACACCCGCTTGGCCGCCGGCGCCCTGGTCCGCGTGCCGCCGCTTCCCAACGCCCCGCCCAGCCGGGCGCGCGAGGGTCTTTCTCCCCACGACGCCGCCTTCGCGCGCAGCCTGGTGCTCTACGAGGACGAAGAGGTGCTGGTCCTCAACAAGCCGGCCGGTCTCGCCGTCCAGGGCGGGACCAAGACCGCGCATCATATCGACCGTCTGCTGAGCGCCTGGGGGGAGGGGGCGGAGCGCCCGCGCCTCACCCACCGGCTCGATCGCGACACCTCCGGGGTGATGGTGCTCGGCAAGACGCCAAACGCCGCCGCCCGCCTGGCCGGGGCTTTCGCGAAACGCCGCGCCCACAAGACCTATTGGGCCATCGTCGAGGGCAACCCCCGCCCGGTGGACGGGACAATCGACCTGCCGCTGGCCAAGGCCGGGGCCCAGGATCGCGAGCGGGTCGAGCCGGTCGACCCCGCCGATCCCCGCGCCAAGCCGGCGGTCACCGAGTTTGTCACCCTCGCGCGCGCCGGTCCGCGCGCCGCCTGGCTGGCCCTTCGACCTCTAACCGGCCGCACCCATCAACTTCGGGTTCACCTGCTGAGCCTGGGCCACCCCATCCTCGGCGATCCGAAATACAACACGCCCGCTTCGGTCGAGACGTCCGGGCCCCTTAAGCTGCAACTCCATGCCCGCCGCCTTACCTTGCCGCATCCCTCGCGCGGCCTGATCGACATTGAAGCCCCGCTGAGCCCCGAGATGAAAGCCGGCTTCGCCCGCTTCGGTTTCGATGCTCACGAGGGCGCCGGCGATCCGTTTTCGCGCTCCAAGCGGCGGTAGGGCGCGGAACGCCACCTCACCTCAAACGGTCCCGCTCAGCATCACCGCCGTCGCCTCGTCGACAGGCCGCGCGGCGTGGCGAGGATGGAAGACGCCCAAGCGGCGCAACCTCATCTGAAATGGAGTCAAGAATGTCCCAAGCCCAGCACATCGCCGACCGCTACATCGCCACCTGGAACGAAACCGACTCGGGCCGCCGCCTGGCCCTGCTCGGCCAAGACTGGACCGATGACGCGACCTATGTCGATCCCCTGTCCAAGGTCGGTGGCCGCGCCGAGATCGACGCCATGATCGGCGGCGTACAGACCCGTTTCCCCGGCTTCCGTTTCGCCGTCACCGGCCGCCCGGACGGCCACGGTGACCACGTCCGCTTCTCCTGGAGCCTCGGTCCCACCGGCGCGGAGCCGCCCATCGAGGGCAGCGATGTGGTCATGACCTACGCCGGCAAGATCGCCTGTGTGATCGGCTTTCTCGACAAGGTCCCGCAAGCGGCGTGACGGGTGGTTGGGGCGGCGCTCTACTTCGCCGCCCCAACCAGTTCCTTCTCCAAAAACCCTGCGGTCGCCGTGTCCGCCGCCAACCAGCTTTCATGCCGCAGAAAGCCGTGGATTTCGTTGGGGATGACCAGTTCCTCGAACGGGACGCCGTGGTCCTCCAGGCGGCGGGCCAGATCGACGGTCTGTTGGAAATCGACGTTGCGGTCGTCGTCGCCCTGGATCAGCAGCACCGGCGAGCGCCAGCGGGCGATGTCGGCGTCGGGCGATGAGGTCCAGGCGACGGCCTTGGCCTGATCGCGGTCGCCGGTCTCGAAGCGGTCGGGCGCCGGCCCAGATTCGCGGACGAAGTCCCGCCACCAGTCGTGGACGCCGTGCATATCGACTCCGGCCTTGAAGATGGCGGAGTCGCGCGCCAGGGCCAGGGCGGTGAGATAGCCGCCGTAGGAGCCGCCCCAGATGCCGATGCGGGCCGGATCGACGCCTGCCGTCTTTTGCAGGAAGCGTGCCCCGGCCACCACGTCCTGGTACTCCGACGCTCCCGCCGGCCCGGCCTTGTCCGGGTGCTGGAAGGCCCGGCCGTAACCGATGCCGAGCCGATAGTTCACCGACAGCACCGTAAAACCATGCGCCGCCAGGTATTGATTCACCGCATAGGCGTTGCTGTAATAGTCCATATAGTGCCAGCCGAGCAGCATCTGCCGCGGCGGCCCCCCATGGACGAAAATCACCCCCGGCTGAGTCTTGCCGGCGTCGGGGCGTTCAAAAAGTTGGCCGTGAACGCGCGTCCCGTCGGCGGCGGTGAAGCTCGCATAGCTGGGCGTGATCAGGTCGTCCGTGGGGAAATCCGCCGGCGCCCCGCCGTCGTTGAGGATGCGCCGGCCCGGCCCGTCCAGGCCGACCAGGGCCACGAACGGCGGCTGGCGGGCGCCCGCCGCGATGAAAGCGACGGCGCTCCCCGACGCGGCCACCGGCTGGTCTTCCAGACCCGCGCCAGCGGTAAGCGCGATCGGCTTGCCGCCGTCCGCCGCCACCGAGAAAACGTGCCGTCGATCGCCGTCGTCGCCGGTCGCTCCGATGTTGGCGTCATAGAGAACGAACCGCGGATCGCGGCTCATCCGGGCGTGCTCGACCATGAAGGCGCCGGGCGTGAGAAGCTTCGCCTCGCCCCCCGCCGCGGCCACGCTGTAGAGGTGAGGCCAGCCGTCCATCTCGGCCCGGAACACCAACCGACCCCCCGCCGCCCACATCAGGTCCGCCTCGTCCTCGATATCGGGATAGGAGCCTTCCAGGGTCTTGGGACCGCGCCAGGCCGCCATGCCGGCCCCCGTCGCGGCGTCGGCGGTCCAGATCGACCAGGGTTGCGGGACATCCTTCAGCAGCGGTTCTGGCGGCCCGCCGTCGCCCGGCCGGCGGATGAAGGCGATCCTCGTCCCGTCCGGCGACCAGCGCGGCGAGGAATCCTTTGAGGTCGAGGGCGCCAGGTAGAGGATCGGCCGATCCTTGCCCGACCAGACGCCGATGAAGGCATGGTCGCCGCGACCCGAGACGAAGGCCAGGCGGGCGCCGTCCGGCGACCAGGCCAGGGCGTCATCGCTCCCACGATCGAAGAACAGCCGCTTGGCCGCTCCCCTGCCGTCCAAGGGCGCGGTCCACACCTGCTTGTCCTTGATGAAGGCCAGGGCGCCGCGCGCCGACAGGGCCGGCGCGTCGCCCTCGGCCACCTTGACCGGCGCCCCGCCGACGAGCGAAGCCGCCCAGATCGTCACCGCCGGCGCCTGCGTGGCCGAGGCCGGATCGGGGGCCAGATTGCCCTCGGCCGGCCAGTTGGCGTCATGGTCGCCGCCGCGCACGAAGATGAGCCGTGTCCCGTCGGGTGAAAAGGTGAGCTGGGTCAGTTCCTGACCGTCGTCGCCGCCGTAGCGGGTGACCTGGCGGGGCGCGAAGTCTGGCCCCCGCGCCAGCCACACATTGCGATCGCCCTTAAGACTGCGCACCCAGGCGATGGCGTCTCCGCGGTCGGCGGCGGTGAGGCCGCTCTCGAACGGATAGTCCAGCATCTGGCTCATGGTGAAGGACGCCGCCGCGCCGGGCGCCACGATCGCCAAAGCCATCAGTGCGATTTGTGATAAGATTTTCACTGGCCCCTCCCATAAGCCTCACCCATAGCCGAATAGCCCCGCCGCGCCCAAGGTCCGCCCATGAAATCGCCCATCTGCGAAATGCTGGGGATCGAGTTTCCTCTCCTGGCCTTCAGCCATTGCCGCGACGTGGTCGCCGCCGTCAGCCGGGCGGGGGGGTTTGGCGTTTTGGGGGCCACCGCCCATTCGCCGGCCTCCATCCACCGGGAACTAGCCTGGATCGACGACCATGTGGACGGCAAGCCCTATGGGCTGGACGTGCTCATCCCCGAGAACATGGCCACCGCCGGCGAAACGGGCGTCACCTACAATAGCCTCAAGGCCCGCGTGCCGGCCGCGCACGCCGCCTTCGCCCAAGGTCTGCTGGCCAAGGTCGGGGTGGACGCCGCCGCCCTCGACATCGCCGACGACCGCCCCCAGCCCTTTGACCCCGAAGAGGCCATGCGGGTGCTGGAAGCAGCCTTCGAGCACCCCATCCGCCTGATCGCCAACGCCTTGGGTGTCCCGCCGCCGGCTATGATCGAAATGGGCCGCAAGCACGGCGTGCCGGTCGCCGCCCTGGTCGGCGCCAAGGAACACGCCCTGCGCCAGGTCGCGGCCGGGGTGGATATACTGGTCGTTCAGGGCACCGAGGCCGGCGGCCATTGCGGCGAGGTCACCACCCTGGTCCTGGTCCCCGAAGTCATCAAGGCCATAGCGCCGATCCGCGACGTGCCGGTGCTGGCCGCCGGCGGGATCATGACCGGGACCCAGATGGCCGCCTGCATGGCCATGGGCGCGGCGGGGGCGTGGACCGGCTCGGTGTGGCTGGCCACGGTGGAATCCGAGACAAGCGAAATCTTCCGGGAAAAGATGATCGCCGCCTCCTCGCGCGACGCGGTGCGATCAAAGAGCCGCACCGGCAAGCCGGCCCGCCAGCTCCGCTCGGCCTGGACCGAGGCCTGGGAGCGCGACCCGGCCAGCCCGGGCGCCCTGCCCATGCCCCTGCAGAGCCTGGTCAGTGAAAACGCCCTGCGCTCGATCGACCGCGCCGCGGCGGCCGGCAACGAGAAGGCCCGGGACATGGTTACCTATTTCGTCGGCCAGGGCGTGGGTCTGATCGACGGCGTCCGCTCGGCGGGCAAGGTGGTCCAGGACTTCAAGATGGAGTTCTTCGAAGCGGTCCTGCGCCTGGACGGCCTTATGGCCGACTGAGGCTCCCTTTCGCCTCAGAACCGGTAGTTCACCTCCGCTCCGAACGATCTCGGCGTGCCGACGATGCCCTGGATGAAGCCGAACGGGCTGGTCAGGTCGAATTCGTCCAGGAAGTATTTGCGGTCCGACAGGTTGCGCACATAGCCGGCCACCTCCCATTTCGCACCTGGCGGTGCGTAGGCGGTGCGTAGGCGATGCGGGCGTTTTCCAGCCAGTAGCCGCCTTGCGTCGTATAGGGATCGTTGGAGATGTCAAAGAACTGGTGGCTCTTGTAGGTGGCGCTGAATTGGAAATCGAGGCTGCCGGCGCCCACCGGAACCTTGTAGTCGATCAGGCCGGCGAAGGAGACATGGGGCGAGATCGGCAGTTCGCGGCCGGAATAGTCGGTCTGGGCGGTGGATTTGTTGGCGACGAAGGCGTCCAGCTTGGTGTCCAAGAGGCCGATCTGCGCCGAGGCGGTCAACCCGCGCAGCGGCGTGGCCACCATCTGGGCCTCCACCCCCTCGGTGTGGGCCTTCTGGGCGTTGTCGAGGATATTGACCGGTAGGCCGCTGCCGCCGGGGGGCGGATTGACCAGCACGAAGACCTGCAGATCTTTGTATTCATTGTAGAAGGCGGCGGCGTCGAAGACCAGGTGATTGTCGAGGAAGCTCGATTTGAAGCCCACCTCGTAGCTGGTGACGTGCTCGGGCCCGACCGGTTTGAGCTGCAGGGCGATCTCGGCCGGCACGAGGCTCAAGAAGCTGCCATTGAAATCGCCGCTCTTGAAGCCCGTCGCCACGCTCGCATAGGCCAGGACATGGTCGGTGAGATGATAGTTGAGCGCCGCCCGCCAGTTGAGCGCCTGGTCGGTCAGGCTCTCGGTGGTGTCGGCCAGGGTCTGGATCGGGCCGAAATGGTCTATCCCGCCGGACTGGAACTGCACCTGACCCAGATAGGCGAAACCCCGATCCTCCTTGGTGTACCGGGCGCCGAGGGTGAGTTTCAGGCGGCTGGTGAGAGCGTAATCTCCCTGGGCGAAGGCCGCATAGGCGTCGGTGGTCTGGTGGCTGCGGTCGAAGGCTTGGAAGGCCACGCCATCGCCAACGCCCGGACCGAAGATCTTGTCGATGTCCAGGAGGATGAAGATCGGCTGGTTCTGCTTGAGATCCTCGTGCAGGTAGTAGGCCCCGGCCACCCAGTTATATTTCTCGGTCGTCTGGGCGACGCGCACTTCCTGGGTGAAGGTGTTGGAGCGCACCCCGAAATTGATCTCCAGCAGGCGATTGGGGGAGGCGTCGCTGTCCTCGGGATGGATCTTGTCGTTGTGCTCGAAGGCGGTGAGCGAAGTGAGGGTGAGTCCCCCGAGATTATAGTCGGCGCGCAGGGACGCCCCCAGACTGTTGACCTTCAGATGGTCCTGGCGATTGAACGCGCCCTCGTAGAAGTTCTTTGGCGTGCCATAACCGAACAGGTCGACGCAGGCGCCGGCGTAGCTGTCGGCGACCGAACACTGTGCGCCCGTGGTCGGGTTGAGGTCGCCGATGTGCCGGTATTCGGTGGGGCGATTGTCCACCTGGCCGCCGTGGACATTAAAGAGAACGGCCAGGTCGGTGGTCGGCTTGTATTGCAGCATGGCGCGCAGGGCGTAGTTGCGGGCTCCGTTCTCGGAATTGCTGGTCAGGTCGTTGTGGAAAAATCCCGAGGAGTCGTTCTGGACGAAAGCCAGTCGCCCATCGAGGCCAGGCGCGAGCGGCCCGCTCACCGCGCCTTCGAAGTTGAAGGTGTTGAACGATCCGTATTCGGCGTGAAAATTACCGGTGAAGTCGTCAGTGGGCTTGTTGGTGATGAAGTTGATCGCCCCGCCGCTGGTGTTGCGTCCGTACAGCGTCCCCTGCGGCCCCTTGAGCACCTCGATGCGGTTCAGATCGAAGGTCTGGAAGCTCTGCGAGGCGGGGGCGCTCAGATAGACCTCGTCCACATAGACGCCGTTGGGCCCGGCGTTGTTGGTGTCGTAGTCGTTGAGGCCGATGCCGCGGATGGTGATGATCGGCTGGTTTCCCGGTCCGGCGACCAGGGCGATGTCCACATTAGGCGTCACCGCCCCCAGATCGATGGACGACTTGATCCCCAGAGCCTCGATGTCCTTTGCGCTGAAGGCCTGGATCGAGATGGGCACTTCCTGGATGTTCTCGCTGCGGCGCTGAGCGGTGACCACCACCGTTTCGACCTGGGTGGCCCCTGTATCGGCCGCTGCCGCCGGCGCCGCGCGCGCGGCGTTCCCCAGGCAGACAAGCCCGCCGAACGCGACCCCGGCCATGAGCCAAGATTTCGCCGGACGGTTGGTGAAAATCGACATGCTGGCCTCCCCTTCATCGAACCCCCGATGGGTCCCTTGTCTGTCTCCCGCCGCCGCGGCCTTCGACGTCACGCCGCCAGGAAGCTCATCTTCGCCACCGGCGCCAAGGTCGGCGCCTGTTGTGTCAGCACCCCGAACGCGCCGTCGGCGGCGTCCAGGGCCTCGTCGATATCCGCCTCGGTCATCGCCGCGCACAGGAACATGTTGTGCCAGGGATGGACGTAGACGCCGCGTCTGAGCATCTCGCTTCCGAAGCAGAAGCCTTGGCGCAGGTCGGGATCGTCCTCGAACAGGAAGAGCGGCATGGTGACCGGCCCGCTCTGGCGCAGGCCAAGGCCATGGGCGTCGGCGCGCTCGGCGAGACCGGACCGCAACCGCTCGCCGAGGGCCTCGATGTGTTCGAGGTAAGGTGTCTCGCGCACCCGCTGGAGGGTGGCCAGGGCCGCCGCCATGGGCGCGGCCTGGAACCAGAACGAGCCGGTGGCGAATACCGAGGCCGCCGCCCGGCGCGCCTTGTCGGCGCCCAGCAGGGCCGAGATCGGATGGCCGTTGGCGATGCACTTGCCCCAGGTCGACAAATCCGGCGCCACCCCGACCATCGACCAGCTGCAGTCGCGGGCGATGCGAAAGCCGGCTCGCACGTCGTCCACTACCAAGAGGGCCCTCGTGGCGTCGCAGATCTCGCGCGCCCTCCGGGCATAGGCCGCCGCGGGCAGGGCCTGATCGACGAAGGCGTCGTGCTTGAGGGGAGCGGCGAAGATGGCCGCCAGATCGTCCCCGGCCGCCGCCGCCGCCGCCTCCAGGGTGGCGACGTCGTTGTAGTCGCACATGACCTGGCCGGCCTTGTCCTCGGCGATCGTTCCCGCCGGCCGCAGGGCGCACCACGGCGCAGCGCCGTGATAGGCGCCCCTGGCCAGGATCACCGTCCTTCGCCGTGTGTGCGCTCTGGCGACCATCAGCGCCATCAGGGTGGCGTCGGCCCCGTTCTTGCAGAACATCGCCCAGTCGGCGTGGCCGACCATGGCGGTCATCGCCTCGGCCAGATCGACCATCAGGGCGGTGGGGCCGGTCAGGGTGTCGCCCTTGGCCAGTTGCCCAGTGAAGGCCGCGTCGATGTCAGCGTCGCCATAGCCAAACAGGTTCGGACCATAGGCGCACATGAAATCGAGCAGCTCATGGCCGTCGGCGTCCCACAGCCGCGCGCCCTTACCGCGCGAGAAGAACTGCGGATAGTCGTCGGGGAGCAGCCTCACCGACTGGTGACCGTACATGCCGCCCGGAATCACCGCCTCGGCCCTGGCGCGCAACTCGCGATCTTGGCTGTTCGGACGCGCCATCAAGTGCCCCTTTTTGGCAAAAGATAGCTTTGACTAGCACAATCTGGCCGCTATTCAAGCGAGGGGATTCCGCCCGTCGGTGGGCGCGCGGACAGGCCGCGCATAGGCCAAAAAAGCGAAAGGCGAGGCGAACCGGCATGAACACGACGATCATTTCGATCCCGACCGTCCCGGCCTGGATCGGCGCGCGTCCGGGCTGGCGGCATATGACGGTGATCCTCTTCGTTGGCGTCACCGGGGTGATGATCGCCGGCCTTCAGCCCCTGTTGCTGGGCGCCCTGCAGCTCGAGGGCCGTCTGACGGCGGCGCAGCTTGGTCACGCCGCCACCGCCGAGCTTCTGACCATGGGCATCGCCGCCGGCCTGGCCGGGGCCTGGCTGCCGGCCAGGCGCCTGCGCTGGATCGGCCTGGCAGCCGGCCTCGCCCTGGCCGCCTTCGACCTGCTCACCTTGAAGACCCATGGAGAGGGGGTGACGCTGATCCGCGCCGCCGCCGGTGCGCCCAGCGGCGTGATGATCTGGATCACCATCGGCATGATCAGCCGCGCCCCTCGGCCCGAGCGATGGTCGGGCGTCTTCCTTACCGTGCAGACCTTGGCCCAGTTCGGTCTTTCCGCCCTGCTGACCGCTTTTGTGGTCGGGCGCTTCGGGGCCAACGGCGGCTTCATCGCCCTGGCCGCCATGAGCCTGGCGGCTGGACTGGCGTCCCTGGCCGGTCCGGCCGCCTTCGCGCCGCTCGCTCACGCCGACGGTCCGTCGGGACTGCCCAACCTGCGCGGGTGGGCGGCCCTCGCCGCCTGTTTCCTCTTCCTGGCCGCCATCATCGGCGTCTGGGTCTATGCCGAGCCTCTGTCGCGCCAGTCGGGACACCGGCCATCGGTCGCCGGCGTGGCCATCTCGCTCTCCCTGGCGTTTCAGGTGCTGGGCGGAGGGGCGGCGACCCTGTTGGCCTCACGCCTGCGCTGGTTCTGGGTGCTCGCCGTGTGCGCGGGCGCCGATCTCGTCCTGATCGGCCTCTACGCCGCGCTTCCCGGCGCGACGGTATTTCTCGCCGTGTCGGCGGCGTTCGGGTTTCTGTGGCTGTTCCTGATGCCCTTCCTGGTGCCGATGACCATCGTCGCCGACCCGACCCGACGTTCGGCCATGCTCATCGGCGGCGCCCAATTGCTCGGCGGGGCCCTGGGGCCGCTCATGGCGTCGGTCCTGGTCACCAACGCCGACGCGCGCGGCGCCCTGGGGCTGGGAGCGGGTTGCCTCGTTCTGGCCATGGCCCTGGTTGCGGCTCTGCATTTCCGCCCGGCGCGGGTCCCGACCCCTTGATAGAGCCTCGCCAACCTCGCGCCGTCGCCACCCGACGGCGACTCCTGGACGTTGCCGGCGAACTCCTGGCCGAAGTGGGCGTCGAACGCATCTCCACCAATCTGATCGCCGGCCGCGCCGGCATGACCCCGCCGGCCCTCTATCGCTATTTCAAGGATAAATACGCGGTTCTTGAGGCGCTCGGGGTCCGCCTGATGGACCGCCAGAACGCCGTCCTGTTCGCCTGGCTGGATCGACATGCCCCCCTCGGCGTCGAGGCCCTGGGCGACGGGATCGAAGATCTGCTGCGGGCCACCGCCGCCGTCACCGCCGCCGAGCCGGGTGCCATCTGGACCCTGCGCGCCCTGCGCGCCGTTCCCCAACTCGCTCATGTGCGCATCGCTTCCCACCGCCTGGTCACCGACCGGATGACGGATGTCTACGCTCCTCTGCTGCCGGGGATGCCCCGCGAGGTGCTGTGGCGGCGCCTGCGCCTTTCCGTCGAGTTCGGCTTCGCCGCCGACGAGATGTTGAACGAAGAGACGCTGATCGGGCGCGACGATATCCTGTGCGACACAGCCGCACTTCTGCGCCATGCCCTGACCCCATGACGGCCAAACTCATCGACTGCGGCGGCCGGCGGGTTTTGCTCCTTGCCGCCGACGGCCCTCTTGTCGGCGCCCGCCGGGACGCCGCCGATCTGTCCGGCGAGGCGCTGCAGCAGGGCGCGCGGGTGATCGCCGCGCCCGCCGCTCGGCTCGACCCGGCCTTCTTCATCTTGAGTTCCGGCCTGGCCGGCGAATTCCTCCAGACCCTGGTCAACTATCGCCGGATCTTCGCCGTCGTCGGTGATATCGCCGCCCACACCGCAAGGAGCGCCCCCTTGCGCGATTTCGTCCGCGAATCCAATCGCGGCCGATCGGTCCTTTTCGTTGCCGACCTCAAGACGCTGGCGGCGCGGATCGAGCCAGGCGCGCTTGGCGATGACGGCGGATGGGGATAGGCGAGCGCAAATCGATTCAACCGGACAAGGCGATAGATGACCCTCCTTCTCAACATCCTCTGGTTTGTCCTCGGCGGTTTCATCACCGGATGCCTGTGGCTGCTGGGCGGATTTCTGCTCGCCCTCACCATCGTCGGCCTGCCGTGGACCATGGCCGCCTGGCGCATCGCCGGCTTCGCCTTCGCTCCGTTCGGCCGCCGGGTCGAGGACCGAAGCCTCGTTACCGGGCGCCATGACCTCG
>JBDTIW010000212.1:0-6105 GCA_039936215.1 Caulobacteraceae bacterium
GTCGATGGCCTCGACGCAGGCGCGCCATTCACGCCCGGCATAGAGCGCCCTGACGCGCGCGGTAGGCGAAGGCCCCGCCTCGGCGGGGGTGATGATCTGGGACAAGGCGCGCCCTTGGCGGTTCAAAATCCTGGCGTTCAATAGACCCACGGTCGCCTCGCCGATCAAGGGCCAATCGCCGGTTGGGCCGCCCTTGCCTCGCCGCCTCGCGCATCTTTATCTTTGCGTCCCGGGGCGTCGGCGGACATATAGGCCGCCATCGCCGCGTCCCGCGCGCCCGTGAAATAACTCTACGCCATCGGGGTTTTGAGCATGTCCGAGCCCTCCACCGCGCGAAAGGAGGCCGCTTCGTCCGCCGACGGAGGGGCGGGCCCGTCGTTTCGCCGCCGGCTCTATGTTCAGCTCGACCCGGCGGCGTGGCCCAGGCGCGGTCTGTCGCCGATCAACCTGGTGGTCTTCGTCACCATCATCGTCACCTCGATCCTAGCCATCATCGAGACTGAACCTCTGATCTCCAACGGCCGCGACAATCTTTTCAACGCCGTCGAGCTGATGATCGGCGCCTTCTACACCGTTGAATATGTCGCCCGCGCCTGGACGGCGGCGGAGAATCCGAAATACGGCCCGGGCCTTCGCGGACTGCTGCGCTACATGCGCTCGCCCATCGCCATCATCGATCTGATCTCCATCGCCACCAGCTTCCTGACCCCAGCGGGTCTTCAACCCTATCTGCTGCGCGCCTTCCGCCTGGCCCGTATCCTGCGCATCGCCAAGCTCGGCCGCATGTCCAACGCCATGAGCTATCTTATCGAGGCGATGATGGCGCGGCGCTACGAACTGCTGTTCAGCCTGTTCGTCAGCCTGACCTTCATGGTGTTCTCCGCCTCCCTGCTCTATTTCGTCGAGGGCCCGGCCCAGCCGGAAAAATTCGGGTCCATTCCCAGGGCCCTGTGGTGGGCCACCGCCGCCCTGACCACCATCGGCTACGGCGATGTCTATCCGATCACCGTGCTGGGCCGGATCTTCGCCGCCATGGCGGCCATCGGCGGCATCGGCCTGGTGGCCATGCCCACCGGCATCATGGCCGCCGCGTTCAGCGAGGCGGTCCAGAAGCACAGCCGCGACCTGGTGACCACCAAGGCCGGCGAAGTCCCGCCCCCCCCCGAGGCCGACGGGTAGGGGCGTCCGGCCGCCTCAGCCCTTTCCGCCGGTCAGCTTGGCGATGCGCGTGCGTAGCTGGAGCACCTGTTTCTGTTTCGCTTCCCAGACCTGCGCCATCAGCGCCATGGCGCCCTCCAGCGGGGCTTCCGGCCCCGCCACCGCCGCCGCGCGATTGACGGGCGCGAACAGGGGACCGTCGCGGTTCGGGAAATAGCGCGCCCGGACCCGCTCGTTGCCGGCCGCCATGGTCTCGTCGAAGGCGCTCATCGCCGCGCCGTCCCCCTCGTAGGGGTCGCCGCTGGTGAACTGTTCGACCAGTTCCTGAATGTTGCCGCGCAGGGGATTGAACGCATTGTCGGCGGTGTAGGGCACGCGCGCGTTGAAGATGCGCAGGAACTCCAGGCCCAGACTCCCCAGGCTCTTGTTCATCTCCTTTTCGAGAATGAATTCCCGCGGGTTTATGCCAAGGCCGGCGACGAAATCGGCCACTACGTCGCCGTCCTTCAGCGTCTCGCGGTCGAACAGCCGGACATCCATCGCCCCCTCGCCGAACACCGCCGCCCAGCGTCCGAGGATCGCCTCGTAGTCGTATTTCCGCTTGATCTCTTCGGGGCCGGGCAGGTCGAAATGATCCGTGCCGCCGGTCTTGATATAGGTGGAATAGGCGCTTCGCAGGGCGTCGCCCTGCCGGCGCAGATAGACGACCACCTTGACCGTGTCGGCGAGGCCGCCCAGCAGGTCGGCCAAGCGCTCGATCTCCGAACGCGCCAGGAGCCTGGACGAACAATGCTCGTTCGAGACGCAGAAGACCTTGGGCCGCGCCGCGCGGACCTCCTGCGTCAACTGGGCCGTCAGTTGGTTCCGAAACCTCGCGATGGCGGCGGGATTGTCGAGTCCCCACGGCGACTTGAGTTCGTCGACGCCGCTTTCGGAAGCGAAGGCGTAGGCCTTGACGTGATTCTTCTCTCCCAGGGCTTCAGGATAAAGCACGCCGTGGGCGCGGAGTTTTTGCCGATTTTTTGAAAGGGTGGCTTGTACGCTCGTCGATCCCGTCTTTTCCACGCCAATGTGCAGTATGCACTCAGTCACTCGCGGTTCCCCCAATCTTGATTACAGGTTCATAGCCTAAAAGTTTCATTTCTTCCTGCGCGATCTCTTCGATAAGAGCGATCTTGGCCACCGATAGCTCCTGGCGCCAAGCGGTGCCGCTTCCCTTGCGGAAGAAATCTGGCGGTTCTCCGGCAAGGGGCCAGGGCGCCTCGACGCGCTTTTCCTTCAGCGCCTGGAGCGACACGCTGGCCACGATCCGGCGCACGTTTTCCGGTGGCGCCTTGAGGCCGAAGCGGCCGAGAATCTCGGTCAGAACGCTGGGCGTCTGGGCGCGCAGCCGTTCGTAGCGGATCCGGATGACGTGCGGATGACTGGCCTCCAGGGCCAGGCCGGCCCGGATCGAGCGAACCCAGCTTTCGGCGATCTGGCCGACGTCGCGGTGCGCCCATTCACCGGCCCAGCTTCGGGCGGCGATGGTGCTGGCCACCACCGCGCGGGGATCGCGCACCACGACAAGGAAGCGTGCCTTGGGCAGCAGCCGCACGATGAGCGGCCAGACCAGGATGTTTTCCGGCGTCTTTTCCAAAATCCACCGCGCGGCGGGCTTGCGGTGGGCGATGTCGGACATCACCGTCACGGCCGCCGCGCGCAGGATGTCGTCGAACTTGGCCCGCGAGATCACCGTCGGCAGGCCGACGTCACGGTGGGTCTTGGAGCGCTCCTCGAACCGCTCCCACACCTCGTCCAGGCGGCCCAGGAAGGCGGTGAACAGGTGGGTCTCCTGCGCCGTGGCGAATTCGCCGGATGCGTAAAGGAGCAGTTGGACATAGGTCGTGCCGCTGCGCGGCGCGCCGCCCACGAAGGCATAGTGCTGTTCGTTCGGAGGCGGTGGGCTCACCCTTGCGCCCCAAGGGGAGACTGGCTAAGGAGGCGCGGCATTGAAAAGAGGGGCGCCATGACGGTTCCAGTTTACGTCGCGATACCAGTTTATAACGGCGGCCGCACGATTCGCAAAACGCTGACGAATGTCCTGGAGCAGACCTATACGGACTTTCGCGTACTGGTCTACGACGATGGTTCGACCGACCGCACCGCCCAGCTTTTGAGCCAGTTCGTGGCCCGAGACGACAGAATCACCCTGCTCACTGGCGACCAAAATCTCGGACGCGGCGCGGCTCGGAACCGGCTTCTGGAAGCGGCCCAGGATGGGATCATCGCCTGGCAGGACGCCGACGACACCTGGAACCCCACCAAGCTGGCCGACCAGCTAAGCTTTTTCGAATCCTTTGCCGATCTGGGCATCGATCCGGCCAAGGCGGTGATGATCTCGACCCTCAACCGCAAGGTCACGCGCAAGGGCCAGCCGTTCGTCACCAAGTGCGTGCCGCCGGTCGAGTTCGACACCGCCTACGTCCTCAGCGACGACTATGGCAAGTGCCCGTTCCAGCTCCAGGCCACCTTCGGCCTGGCCTCGGTCTATCTGGACGCGGGCGGGTTCGACGAGAATCTGAACTGGTCGGAAGATCTCGATATCGCCCTGAAGATTCTCGCCAACGGATCTCGGATCATCTCTCACGCCACCGACCGCGCCCTGGCCACCTACAACCACTCCCTGGCCAGCGCCAAGGGCGACGCGGTGGAAAAGGCCCAGCGCGTCTTGAGGGACCGTCATCGGGACTACGCCTTGGCCAACGGCGTCGATATCGACGACATGTTCGACAAGCGCCGGCTGAACTATCTGTTCAACATCTATTTGTCGAACAAGAACTACGCCAAGGCCTTGGCCGTGACGTTGGGCTCCCTGGTGGAGGTCGATGACCACAGGATCCAGGTGGTCTCCCGAAACATCATCGCCGTCTTCCGCGGCATTCTGCAGGCGCAGGAAGAGATCTGGCTGGCCCAGGAGCAGGAATACGCTCAGCAGGGGGCGGGCGAACCGGCGGCGGGGGGCCACGGGCATGCACACGCTCACGCACAAGACGACATGGGCGAAGAGGATGACGCCGAATAGCCGGCAAGCGCCGCGCGTCGTGATGGCCTGGCTCTTCCTTGCCCTGGCCGCCGTCCTTGCGTCGGCGGGGCCGGTCGCCGCGGGGCCGGGCGCGCTTCGGCCGCCGGCCATTCCGGCCAGGGGCGCCTATCTGGGCGCCTGGGTCAATCCACGGGCGCTGGGGAACGCCGGCCAGGACGAGCCGGGCCTCAAGGAGATCGGCCAGTTGGCGCCGTTCAACAGCGCTGTCGGCAAACCTCTCGCCATCCTGCACCTCTTTTCGCATTTCCACGATCCGCTGCCCGTCCAGACCCTCGCCGCCATCGAGGCCAACGGCTCGATCCCACTTCTGAATTGGTCGTGCGCCAGCCTGCCAGAGATAAATTCCGGGCGGGACGATACGCAGATCGCCGCCTTCGCCCACGGCGTCGCGCGCTTTGGCAAGCCGCTCTTTCTGCGCTGGTACTGGGAAATGAACCTGGACGATGCGGCTCACAAGGCGTGCGGCGCCGCCGGTGACGGCCCGGCCTTCATCTCGGCATGGCGGCGCATCTGGAACATCTTCCGCCAGGCGGGGGCCACCAACGCCGCCTTCGTCTGGTGTCCCAGCGCCCGCGGCGACTCCACCCCCTACTACCCGGGCGACGCCTATGTGGACTGGATCGCCGCCGACAAGTTCGACAAGAAACATCATGGGCAGATTGCGTTCGCTCAGTTGTTCGGTCCCTTCTTCGCGTCGTGGGCGTCCCACGACAAGCCGTTCATGGTCGGGGCCACCGGCGCCCAGAGCGTCGATCAGGCCCAGTTTCTGCAAGGCATTCAGAAGGACCTCCCGGCGAGATTCCCGCGCATCAAGGCGGTTATCTATTTCGACGCCACCGGTCCCAAGGGCGACTGGTCTCTGCAAGGCCCCGGCCTGGCCGCGTTCAAGGCCCTCGCCGCCGACCCCTACTTCTCCGTCCGGTGAGTCCCCGAAGACGCCCGCCGGCCACATTTTCGGCGCCGCGGCGGGGAACGAAAGGGCGGCGTCCGCGCTAGGGCGAGAAGCTTGACGGTTCGGTCGGCGCGCCGTTATCGCGCGCCGCATTTCATCGATGGAGAGACTCATGAACTTGAAGCTCGGCCGGTCTTGGCCCGCCGCCGTCCTGCGCGGCGTCCTGATCTGGGTCCTCCTCGCCCTGGCCCTGCCGGCCTTCGCGGCGGGCGAGGGCAAGCGCGGCCTGGGTCTCAGCTCCACCGCCCCTTTCGGCGACCAGATCGCCTGCCTGGCCCAGGGGCTGTGGTACTACAATTGGAGTCCCACCCCGACCATCGCCCGCTATCGGCTGCAATTCGTGCCGATGGTCCGGGCTAAGGACGATTTCGACGCCGTCCACGCCAGCGGCGCCCAGCGCCGCTACGACACCCTGCTGCTATTCAACGAGCCGAACAGGGCCAACGGCAAGGGGATCGTCGCCACCACGCCAGAATTCGACAGCTACACCGACGCCATGGTTTCCCACGCCGCCACCCTGGTGAGCCCGGCCCCCGTCCACCCCTTCCTGCCGTGGTTCCGCGACTACATGTCCTCGCCTCAGGCCCAGCACGACCTGGGCGGGGTGGCGATCCACTGGTACGGGCCGGCCGACTTCGCCATCTTCAAGGCCATGGTCCGCCAAGTCGAGGCCACCTACCACAAGCCGGTCTGGCTGACCGAGTTCGCGGTCATCGACCGCGGTCGCACCTTCACCCAGGCCGACGTGGTGCGCTTTCTCGATCAGGCTCTGCCTTTCCTCGACAGCGATCCGATGGTGGCTCGCTACGCCTGGTTCGGCCTGCGGGGCAACAACGGCCGTCCCTACAAGGACAGCGGCTTCTTCGCCGACGACGGCCGTCTGACCCCGGTCGGCTATCGCTATCTTCTG
>JBDTIW010000213.1:0-4803 GCA_039936215.1 Caulobacteraceae bacterium
GCCCCGGGGGTCGCGGGTCTGGGTGACGGCCATGTCGAGGCGCCAGGCGGGGGCGGCGGTCTTGTCGTGGCCCAGGGCGTCGTCGAGATCCTCGCGGATGAGGAAGCCGACCCGGCCCTGCGGCGCCAGCACCTCGATAGCCGCCAGGCCCGGCGACACCCCCGGCGTGGCGTAAAGCGGCGTGAAGCCGCAGCCGGCCAGGGTTGTCGCGGTGACCGTCAGGGCCGCCAGGAGAAATGACGACGAGCGAGGCGGCCGGCCGCCCCCTCCCCCGCAAGAAGACGGGGGAGGATTGAGCAAGCTTAAACGGCTTTCAATCCTCCACCGCGAAGCGGGGGAGGTGGCGCGGCGCGCTTTCTTGCGCCGTGACGGAGGGGGCGTCAGGCCGCCGGCGAGATCTGGGAACGCGAACCGCACCGCCTACCCCGTCACCAGATTAACGATGCGATCCTGGACCACGATCATCTTGCGCAGGGTCAGGCCCTCCAGGCGGCGGGCGATTTCCGGATCGTCCAGAACCAGTTGGCGGACCTGCGCCTCCGAGGCGCCGGGGGGGGCCCGCACCTCGCCGCGACGCCTGCCGTCGATCTGCACCGGCAAGATCTTCTCCTCGTCTCGCGCCAGGGCCGGATCGTGGACGGGCCAGGGCGCCTGGGCGACCATGCCGTCTTCGCCCAGCCGACGCCAGCATTCTTCGGCCAGATGCGGCGCGAAGGGAGCGATCAGGCGGGCCAGGGCCGAGCGTGCTTCGTGTCGCGCCGCCCCCGCCGCCGGGCTTGTCTTGAGCGCGCTGACGAACTCATAGAGGCGGGCCACGGCGCTGTTGAAGCGGAACCCCTCGACGGCCTCGGTGACGGCCAGGATGGCGCGGTGGGTGACGCGGCGAAGGTCCGCGGCGACCGCTTCCTCATTGCCATCTCTTTCTTCGACTTCGGCGGCGAATTCCGACCATACCCGGTTGATGAGGCGCGAAGCCCCCTCGACCCCGGCGCTGGTCCATTGGACATCGCGATCGGGCGGCGAATCGGAGAGGACGAAGAGGCGGGCGGCGTCGATCCCGTAAGCGTCGGCGATCTGGGCCGGGGCGACCACGTTGCGCTTGGATTTGGACATCTTTTCGCTATCGCCGATGATGAGCGCCTCGCCGGTGACGGCGTCCACGGCCCGCCGGGCGGTGCCCTCGGCGTGCACCTCGACACCGGCCGGGTCGATCCACTCGCCGTTCTGGCGACGATAGGTCTCGTGGGTGACCATGCCTTGGGTGAAGAGACCCGCGAACGGCTCGACGACGCCGACCAGGCCCTCGCCCTTCAGGGCGCGGGTGATGAAGCGGGCATAGAGCAGGTGAAGCACGGCGTGTTCGATACCGCCGATATACTGATCGACCGGCAGCCAGTAGTCCGCCGCCGCCCGGTCGATGGGTTCGGCGGCGGCGGGATTCGCGAAGCGCGCGAAATACCAGGAGGAATCGACAAAGGTGTCGAGGGTGTCGGTCTCGCGCTCCGCCGGCCCGCCGCAGTCCGAACAGACGGTGTATTTCCAGGTGGGGTGCCGCGCCAGGGGATTGCCTGGCCGGCTGAAGTCCAGGCCCTCGGGGAGGCGAACCGGCAGATCGTCCGGCGGCACGCCGACGACGCCGCAGGCCGGGCAATGAACGACCGGGATCGGGCAGCCCCAGCCGCGCTGGCGCGAGACGCCCCAGTCGCGCAGGCGATAGACCGTGGCGCCTTGGCCCTGTCCCGCGGCCTGCGCCCTGGCGACGGCGGCGGCCTTGGCGGCCTCCACGTCCAGGCCGTCCATGAACCCGGAATTGTAGATGCGGCCCGGACCGATATAGGCATCCTGTTTCACGTGAAACAGCGCCGCGTCCTCGCCGGGTGGCAGCACGACCGGCTTCACCGGCAGGTCGTATTTCCGCGCGAAGTCGAGATCGCGTTGATCGTGGGCCGGACAGCCGAAGATCGCCCCGGTTCCATAGTCCATGAGGATGAAGTTGGCGATCCACACCGGCAATTCAATAGATGAATCAAAGGGATGAACGACCTTTAGGCCGGTGTCGACGCCGAGCTTCTCCGCCGCCTCGATGTCGACCTGCGAGGCCCCGCCGCGCCGGCATTCGGCGACGAAGGCGCCGGCGGCCGGGTTTTCAGCCGCCAGCCGCTCGGCCAGAGGATGATAGGGACTGACGGCCACGAAGCTGGCTCCGAACAGGGTGTCGGGACGGGTCGTATAGACCTCCACGCCGCCCGACTCGCTCGCGAAGGCGAAGGTCAGGCGCAGGCCGGTGGAGCGGCCGATCCAGTTCTCCTGCATCAGCTTGACCTTGGCCGGCCAGCGATCGAGCCCCTCCAGGCCGGCCAGCAGGTCGTCGGCATAGTCAGTGATACGCAGGAACCATTGGGTGAGCTTGCGCCGCTCAACCGGCGCGTCCGAGCGCCAACCACGGCCGTCGATCACCTGCTCGTTGGCGAGGACCGTCATGTCCACTGGGTCCCAGTTGACCAACCCCTCCTTGCGGTAGGCCAGGCCGCGCTCCATCAGCTTCAGGAACAGGGCCTGCTGGGGGCCGTAATAGTCCGCATCGCAGGTGGCGAACTCGCGCGACCAGTCGATGGAAAGGCCCAGACGCCCCAGTTCCTCGCGCATGGTGTCGATGTTGGCGTGGGTCCAGGCGGCCGGCTCGACCCCCCGTTCGGCGGCGGCGTTCTCGGCCGGCAGGCCAAAGGCGTCCCAGCCCATGGGATGCAGGACATTGAAGCCGCGCGCCCGCTTGAAGCGGGCCACCACATCGCCCATGGCGTAGTTGCGCGCATGACCGACATGCAGATGTCCCGATGGGTAGGGAAACATCTCCAGCACATAGTATTTGGGCTTGTCGGACCCGGTCTGGGCGCGGAAAACCCCCGCTTCGGCCCAGGCGGCGCGCCACCGGGGCTCGACCTCTTTTGGATTGTAGAGCGCCATGCGCGAAAGGACGGCCTAGCCCCGCAAATTGGAGAGCCGCAGCTGCCGCGCCCGTGTAAGGATGGCGTTTTCGATATCCGTTGAGGTCTGGTCGGCGGTGGGGGCGGGCGTCCAGCCGCCGGCCCCGTTGCTGACTTCCTTGAACACCGTGACGTTGAGGCCGTCGGCGCGCAGGCGGGAATCGAGGATGTAGACGGTGGCCTTGAACCGCTCGTCGGGCTTTTCGGGGTTGGCGTACCAATCGGTGATCACCACCCCGCCGTAGGGATCGGCCGAGGCCAGGGGCATGAAGGCCAGGGTGTCCAGGGTCGCCCGCCACAGATAGCCGTTGACGCCGATCGCCCCGGCCGGGGCGGCGCGCGCCGCGGCCTGGCCGCCCAGGGGGTGGGTCAGACGCCCGCCGCACGCCGCCAGGGCAAGCGCGCCCAGGACTGCCAGCGCGATCGCCGCGCCGCGCATCGCCCGTTCGGCGCTAGATGGCCTGATCATCTGTTCCACTCATTCACCTTCGGTCGCGCGCCCGCGCGCCAGTCACGCCCCGCCAGCGGCCTAGCTCCTATAACATTCGCGCCACGCCGCCAAACGGGAAACGCGTGGCTCCGCCGCCACAGGCCGCGCCTCATCGCGTCGGAGGGTTAATGAATCGTGGCGGACTCGGTTGACCTTGGCGCCGCCGTGTCCTTTATCGGAATTGAGGCGCCTCGCGGAAGTTTCTCCAGGCGAGGTCCGTGGGGCTTGTTTGGCTGGCGATGACGCCTGTTCGGCTCAAGACAATGATGGTTGCGGGCGCCGCCCTGGTGCTGGCCGCCGCCGGCGCGCATGCCCAGCAGGCGCCCGCGCGCATCCTCCTGGCCGCCAACGACTTCGCCGCCCAGGCCAGCAATGCCCACGACACAACGCCCCGGCGCTCCCTGGAATGGGACCCCCGCAAGGGCCGCTGGGGCCTCAAGCTCGGCGTCGAGCAGCATACCGACCGCGATGTCCAGTGGAAGGACATCCAGCCCGGCGTCTTCTACCGCCTGACCCCGCGCCTGCATATCGGCGGCGCGGTGAGCCTGGCCCCCGACGAGATCGAGAACCAGCGCCTCGGCGATCCTCAACTTCCCGCCCCGCGGGTGCGGCTGGAAACAACCTTCAAGTTTTAGAGGCCAATCCCTCGATTGCCGCCAATCCCGCCGCGCCTGAGCCCGTCAGGCGTCGCGCCGTTTTGGCGTTGACGCCGCCGAGGGCATAGGCCGGGAGGCCGGCGCGGCGGACGAGGGCGGCGAAGCGCAAGACGCCCAGAGGGCGGCCGGCCGATGGGCTGGCGCTTGGGAACACCGGCGAGATCACGATGGCGTCGACGCCGGCGCGGCGGGCGCGCCGGGCGGCGGGGAGATCGTGGGCGGCGGCGGTGACCAGGAAGCGGCGCCGCAGGGCCTTGATCGCGCCGGGGCGGGCGGTCAGCCGCTGTGGCAGATGCACCCCGTCGGCGCGCAGCCGGACGGCGAGGCGGGCGTCGGCCCCAACCAGAAACACCAAGCCGTGACGGCGCGCCTGACGGGCCAGGGCCAGACCCCGCGCCACAGCGTCGAGGGCGCCGAATGGCCGGAACACGACCGCCGATCCGCGCGGCAGGCGGGCCAGGGCTCGCTCTGGGTGGGGCGTGCGATCGGGGTCGGTGAAGAACAGCAGGGGCGGCAGGGGCTTTCGCGTCGCCGCGCAAGCCCTTAGCCTCGCCGCCGCACGCCATAGTGTCAGAACATCCGATCCACTCAATGACCGCCCCCGATGCGCTCGCCGACATTCTCCGCCGGATCGACAAGGCGGCGCGGGCCGCCGGTCGCGAGACCGGCGGCA
>JBDTIW010000214.1:0-8757 GCA_039936215.1 Caulobacteraceae bacterium
CGCACAGCACCGGCAGCAGGACCAGGGTCACGATCAGGGCGCCGATCAGGGCGAAGACCATGGTGTCCGCCATCGGCTTGAACAGCCGCCCCGAGGGCCCGGCGAGGACATAGATCGGCAGGAAGCCGGCCACGATCACCGCGACGGCGTAGAAGATCGGGCGATCCACCTCGGCGGCTGCGGCCTTGATGACCGCCTTGATGTCGAACGGCCTTCCCTCGCGCAGGGCGATCTGGCGGAAGATGTTTTCGACCATCACCACCGCGCCGTCGACCAGGATGCCGAAATCGATCGCGCCGATGGAGAGCAGGTTGACGGAGGCCTTGCGCAGATCCAGGCAGATGAAGGCGAACAGCAGAGCCAGCGGGATGGTGGTGGCGACGATCAGGCCGGCCCGGAAGTCGTAGAGGAAGAAGATCAGGATCACCACGACGAGCAGCATGCCGCGCAGCAGGTTGCGTTGAACGACGCCGATGGTGAGGCTGGTCAGGTCCGTCCGGTCGTAGAACGGAACCACCTTGACGTCCTTGGGCAGGATCTCGCCGTTGAGCTGCCTGGTCTTGGCCTCGACCGCCTTGAGGACGCCCTGCGTCTTCTCGCCGGTGCGCAGCAGGATCACGCCCTCGACGGCGTCGTTCTGTTTCTCGAAGCCGAATTCGCCCAGGCGCGGGGCGATGCCGATGACCACCTGGCCGACGTCCTTGACCAGGATCGGCGCGCCGTTCTTCACCATCAGGACGACATTGCCGATGTCCTCCAGCGTTTCGAGGCGGCCCGCGCCGCGCACGTAATAGAACTGGCCGCCCTGGGAATAGAACCCGCCGCCGGCGTTGGCGTTGTTGGCGCCAAGCGCGGTCGCCACCTGCGTCGCCGACAGGCCCACGGCGGCGACCTTGGCCTGGTCGAGCACCACCTGATACTGCATCGTGCCGCCGCCGAAACCGGAATCGTCGGCGACGCCGGGGATGGATTTGTAGGCGGGCTCGACGACCCAGTCCTCGAACGTCTTGAGCTCCATCGGCGAGCGGTCGGCGCTTTGCAGCACATAGCGATAGATCAGGCCCGACGGGGGCGAGAGCGGCGAGACCGAAGGCGTCACGCCGTCCGGCAGGGAAAGGCCCTGCAGCCGGTTGAACACCTCCTGGCGGGCGAAGTTGTCGTCCGTGCCGTCCCGGAAGGTCATGATGACGTGGGAGAGGCCATAGAGCGAGATCGAGCGGGTCACGACCGTTTTGGGAATGCCGTTCATGCCCAGTTCGACCGGCACGGTGATCAGCCGTTCGACCTCCTCGGCGGCGTGGCCGGGCCATTGGGCGATCACCTCGACCCTGGGCGGCGAGAGATCGGGGTAGGCGTCCACCGGCAGGCGGCTGAGCGACCATAGGCCCGCGCCGACGAGCACCAGCGCCAGAAGGGCGACGAAGAACGGCTGCCCCAGGGACGCGGAGACCACCCGGTCGATGATCGACAGCCTTCGGGGCGGTGGGTCGCCCGGCGGCGGCGCATGGTTCGGCGGCGCGTCGTTCGGCGGCGCGTCGTTCATTGGCTTTGCATGAACTGCAGGAAGATGGCGCCATCGTCGACGATGCGCTCGCCGGCCCTAAGGCCCGAGGTGATGTCGTACTGGTCGCCGGTGCGGTCGCCCACCGTCACATGCCGCCGCGCGAAGCTTTGGTCCGGCTGGGCGACAAAGACGAAGGGCAGGTTCTCGTCGTCGCGCAGGACCGACGCGACCGGGACGAGCAGGCCGGCGCTCCGGTCGCGAGACTGGATCGACACGCGCACGTACATCTGCTTTTTCAGGAGGTCGCCTGGATTGTCGACGACGACCCGCGCGATGACCGAACGGGTGTCCGGGTTCACCGCCGCCGCGATATTGGCGACCGTGCCATGAAAACGGCCCGGGCTCGCATCGCTCTGCACGCCGGCCGCCTCGCCGACCTTGACCAAGGCCAGGTCGGAATCGGCGATCTGGGCCATCACCCACATTTTCGAGAGATCGGCGACGGTGAAGCAGGGTGTCGTTCCCGCCAGCACGAGCTGTCCTGGGGTGACCAGCTTTTCGGCCACGGTGCCGGCGATCGGGGCGCGGATGACGCCCTGGACGGTGGCCACCGCCTGGCCTCGCCGGAGCGCGTCGAGGGATTGCGCGGGGACGCCCAAGGCGACGAGCGCCCGCATCGCCGCGTCGCGGTCCGCTTCGGCCCCGACGGCGTCGCTTTCCGCCTGCCCCGCTTCCTTGGCCGAGACGCCGTTGTGGGCCAGCAGGTCCTTGTCGATATCGGCCAGCTTGCGGTTGGTCCGCGCCGCCGCCACGGCCTTGCCGTAGGCGCCGACGGCGGCCGAGAAGTCGGCCGACTCGACCACCGCGAGCGGCTGGCCCTTGCGGACCTTGTCGCCGGCGTTGACCAGAATCCGCGTCACCGGACCGCTGAAGGGCGCGATCACGCTGGTGGCCTGGTCGTTGTCGAAATCGACCACGCCCGAGGCGTCGATCGTCTTGCTGAACGCGCCGCCCGTCACGGCGTAGAGGCCGATGTGCTGGCGTTGGGCCGGCGTCAGCTTGACGGCGGTGGGGGTGACGGACGCCCGCGCCTGGTCATCCGGTCGGGGCGAACAGCCGGCCAGCGAGGCGAGCGTGACGGCGGCCAGGACGGCGACCGCGCGCGCGCGATTCGCGCAAGAGGGTTCAGCGCGCATCCTTGTCCTCCGCCAGATCCGATCGGCGCCACCAACCCCCGCCGAGCGCCTGGAACAGCGCCACCGTGTCGGCGTAACGATTGGCCTGGGCCTGCGTGAGGCCGATCCTCGCCTGTTGCCAGGCCTGCTCGGCGCTGAGCAGCGACAGGTAGCTGGCGTAGCCGTCCCGCCACTGCCGTTCCGATAGATCGTAGGTAGTCTTGGCGGCGTCCGCGGCGGCGGCGGTGGCCTTCAGCGCCAAGGCGTCCTGGCCAAGCGCCGCCAAGGTGTCGGCGACGTTCTGAAAGGCGGTCAGGACCGTGCCGCGATACTGCTCGGCGGCCTGGACGTAGGCGGCCTTGGCGGCGCGCTCTCTGTGCAGCAAGGTCCCGCCGTCGAAGATCGGCTGGGTCAGGGACGCGCCCAGGCCCCAGAAGCCCGTGCCCGATCCGAACACTTGGCCGAGCGCCAGGGCCGTGCTCCCCGCGTTGGCGGTAAGTTCCAGGTTCGGCAGCCGGCTGGCCGCGGCGACGCCGATCTGGGCGCTGGCGGCGTGCAAATTGGCCTGCGCCTGCAGAACGTCCGGACGCTGCGCCACGAGCGCCGAGGGAAGGCTCACCGGCAGGTCGCCCGGCAACGTCAGGCTGGCGAGCGCGAACGAGTCTTCCGGCGCCTGGCTGGGATAACGCCCGGTGAGGGTGGCGAGGAGATCGCGCTGCTGCTGGGCCTGTTTGATCAGCGGCGGCAAGGTGGCGGCGACCTGGGCGAGCTGCGCCTGCTGGGCGGCGAGATCGAGCCCGCTCGCGTAGCCCTTGGCGAGTTGGTATTTCAGCGCCTGGACGAGCTTGCCGTCGATCTCGATCGTCTGGCGCGTGGCGTCGATCTGGGCCTCGAGCGAGGCTTCCTGGATATAGGCGCCCGCCACGTTGGCGGTCAGCGTGAGGTCGGTGGCGATCGCCTGGTAGCGGATCGCGTCCTCCTGCGCTTTCGCCGATTCGACGCCGCGACGGTTCAGGCCGAACACGTCGGGCACGTAGGAAACGCTCACCTGCGGGGTGATGAGGCTGTATTCGAGCGCGTTGGAATTGGGCGTGGGGGCGAGCACCGCGGACGTCCGCTGGCGCGTGGCGGCGAAGCCCCCGGTGACGGTCGGAAAATAGGCGCCGCGCTGGGCCAGGACGTTTTCCCGCGCCACCAGCAACGCCGCCCGGGCGGCCTTCAGATCGTGGTTGTCCGCCAGCGCCCGCTCGATCAGGTCGTTGAGCGGCCGGGAGTGGAACAGGGTCCACCAGTCGCCCGGAATGTCGGCGCCCCTCAGGAAGCGTTGCGCCTCGCCGCCGGCGACGCCCGCGGTCGCGACGGTGGCCGGCGCCGGATGGGCGGTATAGTCGCTGACCTCCGGCGGCGCGGGCCGCTCAAAGTTGGGGCCCGCCACGCAGCCCGCCATCGCCAGAGCGGCGAGGGTCGTGAGCAAGAGGTGGACGCGGCCGGCGCCCATCTCTTCCAGGAATGCTTGGTCTTCCAGGAGTGCTTGGCCCGATTTGCGCATATGGCCCTGGAACGGAACTCCGGCGGGCGGCCAGCGGCGGCGGACGACGCCCGCGCGGCGAACTCCCGTACCCCGGGGATCAACTGTAGAGTGGAAGGCGCGCGCGGCCATGCCGAGACTTCCCGATTTCGCCGGGAATTCTTCCCGATTCGCGTCCGCTCGGGCATTGAAGCTTCGGTCGAGACGCCCTGATCGCGCGCCCTCGCAAGCCGCCGCGCTCATCGGGGCGATCCCTCCGGTGATCGCCGAACCGGGCTCGCCAATTCGCGGTGACCGCGGCGGCATGGGACTTGAAGGCGCGGGGCGTCGCCATGACCGCAATCTCCGTCGAGAGTGGATCGATGCTTGAGGGATGCCGAGGGCGCGGGCATGTCAATTGTCGTATATACATGGCGATCTGGTCGAACCCGCATCCGCCACCTTGACCATCGCCGCCCCACGCCATACCTCCCTCGCCACGGGCGCGGGCGCTCAACGGTTTCGTGCGGGGCGCTCATGCTTTCCCCAAGGCTGGCCTTTGTCGCCCTTGCCGGGCTGGCGTTTCTGGGCCTCCAAGGCTGCGGCGCGCACAAGCCTGGCGGGATGCCGGATCGAGGTCCGCCGGAGGTGGGCGTGGTGACGCTCCAGGCGGCGCCGGTCACCCTGACCACCGAGCTTCCCGGCCGCACCAGCCCCTTCGAGATTTCCGATGTGCGGCCGCAGATCGGCGGCATCGTCAAGGCGCGGCCGTTCCAGGAGGGCTCACTGGTAAGGGCCGGCCAGGTGCTCTACCGCATCGATCCGGCGACCTACCGGGCCGCCTACGACCAGGCCAAGGCCCAGCTGGCCAGCGCCGTCGCCAATGTCACCACCACCCAGGCCAAGGCGGAGCGCTACGCCGGTCTGGTCAAGATCAATGCGGTGAGCAAACAGGACTACGACGACGCCGAGGCCCTCTACAAACAGGCCGCCGCCAGCGTCGCGCAGCAGAAGGCAGCCGTTGAGTCGGCGCGGATCAACCTCGCCTACACCACCGTCACCGCCCCGATCTCCGGACGCATCGGCGCCTCGGCGGTCACCGTGGGGGCGCTGGTCACCGCCGATCAGGCGACGGCGCTGACCACCATCCAGAGACTCGATCCGATCTATGTCGATCTCACCCAGTCGGCCGGGGCGGTGGTTCGCCTGCGCCAGGAAATGGCCGCCGGCCAGGTGAGCGCCGGCGGCCCGGCCGGCCTGGCGGTGCGCCTGAAGCTGGAGGACGGCACGGACTATGGACCGGCGGGCCGGCTGCAGTTCACCGACGTCACCGTCGATCAGACCACCGGCGCGGTCACCTTGCGGGCGGTGTTCCCCAATCCAGGCGGCCTGCTGCTCCCCGGCCTATATGTGCGGGCGACCGTCGTCGAGGGGGTTCAGGCAAGCGGCCTGCTCGCCCCCCAACAGGGGGTGGCCCACGACGAAAAGGGCGCGCCCACCGCGCTGGTGGTCGATGGGGCCGGCCACGCCCAGCTTCGCATGTTGAAGGTCGCCCGCGCGGTGGGGAACCAGTGGCTGGTTACCTCCGGCCTCGCCCCCGGCGACCGCTTGATCGTCGAGGGGCTGCAGAACGCCAAGCCCGGCCAGGCCGTGCGCGCCGTCCCCGCCGGGTCGGCCCCGGCCGCGCCGCCGCCGGGCCCCCCCGCGCCGGTCGGGCGGCGGTAAGGGCCACACCGCGTGTCGCGCTTCTTTATCGAGCGGCCGATCTTCGCGGCGGTGATCGCCATCGTGATCATGCTGGCCGGGGTGCTGGCGATCCGCACCCTGCCGATCTCGCAATATCCGACCATCGCCCCGCCCTCGGTGTCGATCCAGGCCTTCTATCCGGGCGCCTCGGCTCAGACGGTGGAAAACTCGGTAACCCAGGTCATCGAGCAGCAGCTCAAGGGCCTCGATCACCTGTTGTATTTCTCATCGACCAGCGCCTCGGACGGCAGCGTCGGCATCCAGGCCACCTTCGCGCCGGGAACCAACGCCGACATCGCCCAGGTCCAGGTGCAGAACAAGCTGCAGCAGGCCACGCCCCTGCTGCCGGTCGAGGTGGTGCAACAGGGCCTCACGGTCGCCAAGTCGCAGTCCGCCTTCCTGCTCATCGTCGCCCTCTACGACACCACCGGCCGCTACACCGATGTCGATCTGGCCGACTACCTCAACAGCACCATGGTCGATCCCTTGGCGCGGGTGAACGGGGTGGGCGATGTGCGGGTGTTCGGCGGCCAGTACGCCATGCGCGTCTGGCTCGACCCCTACAAGCTTAACAACTACAAGCTGATGCCCTCGGACGTGCGCGCCGCCATCCTGGCCCAGAATATCCAGGTCTCGGCCGGCGAGATCGGCGGCCAGCCGACCGCTCCCGGCCAGGCGCTCAACGCTACCGTCACCGCCCGCTCGCGCCTGCAGACCCCCGATGAGTTCAAGGCCATCCTCCTGCGCACCGCGCCCGACGGATCGCAGGTGCGCCTCGCCGATGTGGCGCGCGTCGAACTGGGCGCCGAACAGTACGGCTTCGTCAGCCGCGTCAACGGCCATCCGGCCTCGGGCTTGGCGATCCAGCTCGCGCCCGGCGCCAACGCCCTGACCACCGCCGACGCGGTCAAGAAGCGCGCCGCCGAGCTCTCGGCCAACTTCCCGCCGGGGATCAAGCTGAGCTTCCCGGTCGATTCCACCACCTTCATCAAGCTCTCCATCAAGCAGGTCGTCATCACCCTCATCGAGGCGATCTTCCTGGTCGTCGCGGTGATGTTCATCTTCCTGCAGAACTGGCGGGTCACACTGATCCCGGCCATCGCCGTGCCCGTGGTGCTTCTCGGCACGTTCGGCGTCCTGGCCGCGTTCGGCTATTCGATCAATACGCTCACCATGTTCGCCATGGTCCTGGCCATCGGCCTCTTGGTCGACGACGCCATCGTCGTGGTCGAGAACGTCGAGCGGATCATGGACGAGGAGGGCCTGCCCCCCAAGGAAGCCACGCTGAAGTCCATGGGCGAGATCACCGGGGCCCTGGTCGGCATCGCCCTGGTGCTTTCGGCGGTCTTCCTGCCCATGGCCTTCTTCGGCGGTTCGACCGGCGTCATCTACCGCCAGTTCTCGGTCACCATCGTCTCGGCCATGGTGCTCTCGGTGCTGGTCGCCCTGATCCTGACCCCCGCGCTGTGCGCCACCCTGCTGAAACCGGCCGAGAAGGGCGCGCGCGCCAGCCGCGGTTTCTTCGGCTGGTTCAACCGCACCTTCCAGGGCACGGTTCGGCGCTACGAGGGGGGGCTGGGGCGGGTCATCGGTCGTCCCCTGCCGGCGGCGATCGTCTATGCGGTGCTGGTCGCGATCCTGGTGCTGCTCTTTGTCCGCCTGCCCACCGGTTTTCTGCCGGAAGAAGACCAGGGCGGCATGTTCGCCATCTACAGCCTGCCCACCGGGGCGATCCAGGACCGCACGGTCGCCGTCGCCAAACAGGTGGAGCACTATTTCCTCACCCAGGAAAAGGCCAACATCGACACCCTGTTCACCGTGGTCGGCTTCAGCTTCGCCGGTTCGGGCCAGAACCAGGGCATCGACTTCATCCATCTGAAGAACTGGAAGGACCGGCCGGGAGCGAAGAACCACGCCCAGGCCATCGCGGGGCGGGCCAACGCCGCCTTGTCGCGCATCCGCGACGCCCAGGTCTTCGTCCTGGTGCCGCCGGCGGTGCAGGAGCTGGGCAATTCGGCGGGCTTCGATCTCGAGCTGGAGGATCGCGCCGGCCTTGGCCACGCCGCCCTGATCGCGGCGCGCGACCAGCTCCTGGGCATGGCGGCCAAGGACCCCCTGCTGGCCGGGGTGCGCCCCAACGGCCTGGAGGACACCCCGCAGCTGCATCTCGACATCGACCAGGCGCGCGCCGGCGCCCTGGGCCTCTCTCAGTCCGACATCAACGACACCCTGAGCTCGGCCTGGGGCGGCTCCTTCGTCAACGACTTCATCGACCGGGGCCGGGTCAAGCGGGTCTATATGCAGGGCGACGCGCCCTATCGCGCCAGCCCGGAGGATCTCGGCCTGTGGTTCGTGCGCGGCGCCACCGGCGCCATGGCCCCCTTCTCGGCCTTCTCCACCACCAGTTGGACCGTCGGTCCCGCCCAGGTCGAGCGCTACAACGGCCTGCCGGCGACCGACATCCAGGGCCAGGCTGCGCCGGGCAAAAGCTCCGGCGTGGCGCTGGGCGAGATGGAAAAGCTGATCGGCCGCCTGCCCAAGGGTATCGGCTTCGACTGGACCGGCCTTTCCTACCAGGAGCGCGCCTCCGGCGGCCAGGCCCCGGCCCTCTACGGCGTCTCCATGCTGGTGGTCTTTTTGTGCCTGGCCGCCCTCTACGAGAGCTGGTCCATCCCCTTCGCGGTCATGCTGGTGGTGCCCCTGGGGGTGCTGGGCGCGGTGCTCGCCGCCACCCTGCGCGGCTTCTACAACGACATCTATTTCCAGGTCGGTCTGCTCACCACCATCGGCCTGTCGGCCAAGAACGCCATCCTCATCGTCCAGTT
>JBDTIW010000215.1:0-8700 GCA_039936215.1 Caulobacteraceae bacterium
AGGGAGGGCACGGAGAAATCTCTGTGTCCTCCCCCCTTTCAAGCCACGATCTCACCGCGCCACGCTGGCCCGGGCCTTGGAGAGGCCGTGCCGGGCGGGCGGGGCCTCGGCCGCGTCGAGCACTTCGACAAGACGCGCGCGCACGGCGGCGGCGCGGGCCTCGCCCGTCAGTTTGCCGCCGTCCGCTTCCACCACATAGAAGGCGTCCACCGCCCGCTCGCCGTGGCTATCGATGTGGGCCGAGTGGATGGAAAGATCGGCCTGCGCCAAGGCGCGGGCGAGGGCTTCCAACAGGCCCGGCCGGTCGCGGCCGGAGGCTTCGATCACCGTGGCCTCTTTCGACGCTTCGTTGTCGATGACGACCGTGGCGGGAATGGTGAACGGCGAGGCGCGGGCGAACGCGGGCGGACGGCGGGGTTCATGCACGGGCGCCTGGCCGCGCGCCGCGTCTTCCAGGGCGGCGACGAGCCGAGCCAAGGCGCGGGGGTTGTCGGCGCCGAACGGCGCGCCGTCGGCGGTCTGGACATAGAAGACATCCCGAGCCTCGCCTGCGTCGGAGGTGAAGATGCGCGCGGCGACGACATCGCCGCCCACGGCGGAGATGGCCAGGGCCAGATCGGCGAAGAGGGCCGGCCGGTCGCGGGCGGCGACGACGATTTCGGTCGCGTTGCGGTCGGCGAGAATCTTCGCCTCCACGGCGGCGCCCCCCGCTCCCCGCGCGCGCCGCGAAACCGCCAGACCGATCCGCCGGTCGGGAGCCAGGCCGCTTTGGAACCACGCCTCCGCGGCGCCGTAGAGCTCGCGCAGAAGCTGGCCCTTCCAGGCGTTCCACACCCCCGGACCCACGGCGCGGATGTCGGCGACGGTGAGCACCAGGAGCAGGCGCAGGCGCTCGGGGTTCTGAACGACGGCGGCGAAGGCGGCCACCGTGGCGGGATCGGCGATGTCGCGCTTCTGGGCGTAGTCGCTCATCATCAGGTGATGTTCGACCAGCCAGGCGACCAGGTCGATCCGCCGCGCTTCCAGGCCAAGACGCTCGCACGCCTGGCGCGCCGTCCGCGCGCCGGCCGCCTCCTGGCCGCCGACGCCCCCCTTGCCGGTGTCGTGCAGCAGCATGGCCAGGAACAGCACTTCGGGATCGTCGATCAGGGGCATGACCCCGCTCGAAAACGGATGATCCTCGATAAGCCGGCCGGCGGCCAGATCATTGATGACCCCCACGGCACGCAGGGTGTGCTCGTCCACCGTATAGGCGTGGTATCTGTTGAACTGCATCTTGGCGACGATGTGGCCGAACTCGGGGATGAAGCGGCCCAGCACGCCGGCCTCGTTCATCAGCTCCAGGCCGCGTTGCGTCTTGCGTCCGCGCGCCAGCAGATCGAGGAACACCCGCGCGGCGGCGGGATCGCGCCTGACCTTGGCGTCGATCAGGCCAAGGCGCCGGGTGGCGGCGGTGAAGGCGTCGGGGTGGAGGTCGAGATCGCGGGCGTCGGCGATCTGGAACAGGCGCAGCAGGTTGACCGGATCGGCCTCGAAGGTCTGGGCCCCGGTTATGGTCAGGCGCCCACCCTCGAGCTGGAAGCCGGGCTCGGCGAGGGCGCGGCGGCGCCGCCGGCCGGGCAGGAACCGCGACAGGCCCCGCGGCGCGGCCTTCATGTTGTCGGCTTCCAGCTTGGCGGCGAACACCCGGGTCAGCGCGCCGACCTGACCGGCGACCAGGAAATAGCGGCGCATGAAGCGCTCGACGGCGGGGGTGTTGTCGCCGTCGGCGCGGGGCCGGTCGTGGTAGCCCATGCGTGCGGCCACCTCGGGTTGGACATCGAAGGTCAGGCGATCCTCGGCCCGGCCGGCGACGAAGTGAAGATGGGCGCGCACCGCCTCCAGGAAGTCGAACGCGCCGAGAAAGGCGCGCACCTCCCGTCCGTGGAACATGTCCAGCCGCATGACCGCCTCCAGGCTGTCGGCGGGATGCAGATACTGGGCGATCCAGAACAGGGTGTGCAGGTCGCGCAGTCCGCCCTTTCCCTCCTTCACATTGGGTTCGACCATGAACCGGCTGGCCCCGGCGCGGGCGTGGCGGTCGTCGCGCTCCCTGAGCTTGGCGGCCACGAATTGGGCCCCGGTGCCCTTGACCACCTCGTCGCGGAAGCGCCGGCGCAGGCTCTGGGCGAGGACCAGATCGCCAGTAAGCGGGCGCGCCTCCAGAAGGCCGGTGCGGATGGTCATGTCCTGGCGGGCGCGCTTGATGCAGTCGCCGACGGTGCGCGAGGCGTGGCCGACCTTGAAGCCCAGATCCCACAGGGCGTAGAGCATGTATTCGATCACGCTCTCGGTGTGGGCGGTTTCCTTGTAGGGGCGCACGAAGAGCAGATCGAGGTCCGAGAACGGGGCCAGCGACCCACGCCCGTAGCCGCCCACCGCCATCAGGGCGATACGCTCGCCCTCGGTCGGATTGCGGGCGCGAAAGACATGGACGGTGGTGAAGTCGTAGAGGGCGCGAACGACCTCGTCGGTGACGCCGCAGATCAGCCGCGCCGTCTCCACGCCCCCCGCCCCACCTTCCAGCCGCTCCTTGGCAATCGTCCGCCCCCGAAAGAGGGCGCTCTTGAGGATTTCGATGGCGCGGCGCCGTTGGCCGGCTTCGTCGCCGAGCGAGTCCAGGGCGGCGGCGGAAAGCTGCGCGCGCAGCCGGCCCCCATCGACGACGTGCTCCAGACGGATCGGGCGGGGACGATGGGGCATGGTTGCGCGACCTATCCCGCCAAGGCCAATTCCACCGCCTCGGGATTTCTCTCGATCACCGTGAGCAGGACGCGGGCCGCCACATCGACCTTGCGACCTTGCTCCCATCCCTCCAGCGTCCGTGCCGGAACACCGAAGCGGCGCTCGAACTCCTTGGGGCTTTTGGCCACGGCCTTGCGAATCTGGCGCACCCGCGTGGCGGGCATCGGCTCGACGATGCGAGTCTCCAGCGCGATCTCGCCGCGCTGAAAAGCGATGGCCTCGCGAAGGCCCGCCTCGATCTCAAGGCCCAGTCGGGTCCGGCTCGTCATCGCTTCAATTCCTCTATGAGCGCCTTGAAAAGACGCGTCTCGCCGCTCGTCAAATCGCTCCTGTCGACCTTGGCGTAGGCCGCGATCATGTACGCCATTAGCGTATCGGTTCAAGTGGAATTGCGCATCGGGTGAAAAGTCGGCTGGAAGCCATGAGACCGTTTTGAAATTCACAGCCCTCGTCCCCGCTCTTGGCGGGGGAGAGGGTGGGGTGAGGGGGTCGAGCCGACGCGACGTTCTGTCGGAAGTGATTCGTGGTCCTGAAAGACCCCTCACCCAACGTTGGCGTCCCCGCAAGAGGGGCGAGGGCTAACAAAATCAAGAGTGGTGCAAAATGGATTTTCCAAACGGTTCTAGGCGCTCCGGCGGAGTGATCGCGATTTGCGATCCGCGGCAGCGCCGACCGGCGCGATATTCGCGCTCCGGCGCTCTGGAGACTGGCAAAACGGCGGAGTTCATGTCTAGTCTAGCTTCCCAAATGCTGGAGAGGTGGCGATGACAAACTTTCTTGAAACGAATCCAGGCTTGGCCGACGTGGCGGAATGCGTCGCTTGCGCCGAGGGGCGCGGTCACGCGGACCTGAGGCTGGCCGCTCCGGCGCGCCGGCGTTTTCTCGCCGTGGGAGCCGCGGCGATGGCGGTGGGGGGGGCGATGCTGGCCGCGCCCGGCGCGCGGGCGCAGAGTACGCTCAACCCCGACGCCGCCTTGAACCAGCTCATGGCCGGCAACGCGCGGTTCGTGGCCAATCGACTGGCTTCGTTCCAGGAGGATCTCGACATCCTAAAAGCCGGGACCGTCGAGAAACAGGAACCGTTCGCTTCGGTGCTCTCCTGCGCCGACTCCCGCGTGCCGGTGGAACTCCTCTTCGACCAGAGCATCGGCCATGTGTTCGTGAACCGGGTGGCCGGCAATGTCGCCACGCCCGAGATCATGGCCAGCGTGGAGTACGGGGTCGCGGTGCTGGGAACCCGGGTGATCGTGGTGCTGGGCCATCAGGGGTGCGGCGCGGTGAAGGCGGCCATCGCCGGCAAGGCCGTCCCCGGACAGATCAGCGCCCTCTACCGCCCGCTACGCCCCGCCGTCTTGCAGGCCGGAAGCGATGTCGAGGCGGTCATCAAGGCCAACGCCCGTATTCAGGCCGATCTGCTGGCCACCACGTCGCCGGTGATCGCCGAGGGGATCAAGCAAGGCTCCTTGAAGGTGGTCGCCGCCTACTACGATCTGGCGTCCGGCAAGGTCACCCTGCTCGGATGAGCATGGAAGGCGAGCCCATCACCGCCGCGCGGGCTCTGGTACGGGTGCTTTTGGCCCAGGGCGTCACCCATGTGTTCTGCGTGCCGGGCGAAAGCTATCTGGCGGTGCTGGACGCCCTGGCCGATGTCCGGAGCCGCATCGCCGTCATCACCTGCCGCCACGAGGCGGGGGCGGCCAACATGGCGGTGGCGCACGGCAAGCTGACCGGCCGGCCGGGGATCTGCATGGTGACCCGCGGGCCCGGCGCCACCCACGCCAGCATCGGCGTTCACACCGCCCGCCAGGATTCCGCGCCGATGATCCTTTTCGTCGGCCAAGTGGCCCGCGACCAGCGCGACCGTGAGGCCTTTCAGGAGGTCGATTACCGGGCCGTCTTCGGGCCGCTGGCCAAGTGGGCGGTGGAGATCGATCAGGCCGAGCGGATGACCGAACTGGTGGAGCGGGGATTTTCCACCGCCGTTCAGGGCCGGGCCGGGCCGGTGGTGATCGCGCTGCCCGAGGACATGCTGTGCGAGACCGTCGCGCCCGAACCGGCCCGCCAGGTCGCGCGGGCGGTTTCCGGCCCGGATTCCGAATTTCTGGACGCTTTGGCGGAGCGCCTGAGGGTGGCGGAACGGCCGCTGATGATCCTGGGCGGGACCGGCTGGACGGCGGCGGCGCTGGACGCCCTGGCGGCCTGGGCCAAAGCGGCGTCGCTCCCCACCGCCCTGTCGTTCCGGCGCAAGGATCTGTTGGACAACGACCATCCCTGCTACGCTGGCGACCTTGGGCTGGGACCCAACCCGGCGCTCGTCGCGCGGGTCCGCCGCGCCGACCTGATCCTCGCCATCGGCGCGCGGCTGGGCGAAAATCCCACCTTGGGCTACAGCCTGTTCACGCGCCAGGAGACGGCCGGCAAGCTGGTCCACGTCCACCCGGGGGCCGAAGAGATCGGCCGGGTCTGGCCGCCCGCCCTGGCCGCCGTGGCCACCTGCCAGATCGCCGCCCTGGCGTTGGCCGCCATCGACCTGCCGAAAGGCCGATGGGAAGCTGAGCGGGCGGCGGCGCGGGCCGAGGTCGACGCCTTCACCCGGCCGGTCGCCGTGGAGGGCCGGGTGAATCTTTCGGAGGTGTTCGCCCATCTGGGCGAGGCCCTTCCCGCCGACGCCATCGTCTGCAACGGAGCGGGGAACTTCGCCGCCTGGCTGCACCGTTTCTATCCCCATCGGCGGTTCGGGACCCAGCTCGCCCCGACCAGCGGGGCCATGGGCTTCGGCGTTCCGGCCGCCGTGGCCGCCAAGATCGTCGCCCCCGACCGCGAGGTGGTCGCCGTGGCCGGCGACGGTGACTTCCTGATGACCGCCCAGGAACTGGCGACCGCCATGCAATATGGCGCCGCGGCAGTCTTCATCGTGGTCGACAATGGCGCCTACGGCACCATCCGCATGCACCAGGAGCGCGACTACCCTGGCCGCGTCGTGGCCACCGACCTGGCCAACCCCGACTTCGTCGCCTACGCCCGCGCCTTCGGGGCCTGGGCCATCAAGGTCGATGACACCGCCGCCTTTCCCGAGGCCTTGCGATCGGCGCGCGCGGCCGGCGGGCCGGCCCTCATCCACATCAAGACCGACATCCAGGACATCGCGCCGGGGCGCACCCTGCGCTCTCTGGCCGGCTGACTTAAAAAGGACCAGGCCGATGAACGGCGCCGACGCCCTGATCGAGACGTTGATCCTCAACGAGGTCACGGCCTGTTTCGCCAATCCCGGCACCAGCGAGATGCAGTTCGTCAGCGCCCTGGACCGCAACCCGGCCATGCGTTCGGTGCTGTGCCTGTTCGAGGGCGTCGCCACAGGGGCGGCGGACGGCTATGGCCGCATGACCGGCCGGCCGGCCTGCACCCTGCTGCATCTGGGGCCGGGCCTGGGCAACGGCGTGGCCAATCTGCATAACGCGCGGCGCGCCTTCACCCCCATGGTCAACATCGTCGGTGACCACGCCACCTGGCACCGCGCCTTCGACGCCCCCCTGACCTCCGACATCGCCGCCATCGCTTCGGCCAATTCCCCGTGGGTGAAGTCGGCCGCCAGCGCCGACGAGGTCGGCCCCCTGGCGGCGGAAGCGGTAGCCGCCAGCCACGGGCCGCCCGGCGGGTCGGCCACCCTGATCCTGCCCGCCGACTGCGCCTGGTCGCCGACCGCGGTGCTCGGGCCGCGCGCGAGCTTGCCGGTCAAGGCCGCCGTGGACGACGCCGTCGTGGCGGAGATCGCCGGCCGTGTCCGGACGGCCAGAAAGCCGGTTCTGCTGCTGGGCTCGGGGGCGTGCGGCGAGGCGGCCCTGGCCGCCGCCGGACGGATCGCCGGTCTGGGAACGCGGGTGCTCACCGACACCTTCATCGCCCGCCAGCCACGCGGGGCCGGCCGCTTCTCCCCCGACCGGATGATCTATTTCGGCGAGATGGCCCTGGCCGACCTGGAAGGGGTCGATCTGATGGTGCTGGTGGAGACCACCGCCCCGATCGCCTTCTTCGCCTATCCGGACCGGCCCAGCGTCCTGGTCCCGGACGGATGCGAGACCGCGACCCTGGCGCATCGCGGCGAGGACGGGGCCCAGGCCCTGGCCGCTCTGGCCGATCGACTGGGAGCCGGGGCGAGCCAGGTCCAGCCGCTCGCCTTGGCCGATCCGCAAACCGGTCCCCTCACTCCCGCCGCCGCCGGCGCCGCCATCGCCCGCCACATGCCGGAGGGCGCGATTGTCTCCGACGATTCGGTGACCTCGGGCCAGGCGGTCCTCGCCCTGACGCGGGGGGCCAGGCCGCACGACTGGCTGGGCCTGACCGGCGGGGCCATCGGCCAGGGCATTCCGGCGGCGGTGGGGGCGGCGGTCGCCTCACCTGGCCGAAAGGTGGTGTCGCTGAACGGCGACGGGGCGGCGATGTACACCATCCAGGGCTTGTGGACTCTGGCCCGCGAGAGGCTCGACGTCACCGTGGTGGTGTTCGCCAACCAGGCCTACCGTATCCTCGGCATCGAGCTTGGCCGCACCGGAGCCGGCAATCCCGGTCCCGCCGCCTCGCGCCTCTTGAGCCTGGACGACCCGGCCATCGATTGGGTGTCGCTCGCCAAGGGGCTGGGCGTCCCGGCCGGCCGGTGCGAAACCGCCGAGGCTTTCGACGCCGCCTTCGCCCGCGCCATGGCCGAACCGGGGCCGCATTTCATCGAGGCGGCGATCGGGTAGGATTGCGCGCGTTGACCCGCCCTGACGCCCCCTTTGTCACGGCGCGAGAAAGAGCGCCGCGCCACCTCCCCCGCGAAGAGGCGCAGGGGAGGATGGAAAAGCTTAAGCGCCTGCCTTCCTTCAATCCTCCACCGCGAAGCGGGGGAGGTGGCGCGGCGCTCTTGCTTGCGCCGTGACGGGGGCGTCCGACCGCGCCCTACTTCTTCACATTGCCCGCCAATGTGCAGCCGCCGCTGACGCCCTTGGCTTCGGCGCAGGCGAGCGTGGTCTTGGGCGTCAGCGGGGCCAGCGAATATTCGATCATATAGCCTGGCAGGCCGTCCGCGCAGCCGACCTCGATATAGCCGCGCTTGTCGGCGGTGACGCCGACGCCGCGGGCGCTGGACACCTGGCAGGTCGTCTTGCCCAGGGTCTTGAGGTCGGCGGTGAGCGTGCCGTAGGCGGCGGCCGGTTTGCTCAGGCCGCAGCGGTAGCCCTCGATTTCGGAATGGGCGCAGTCGTAGATGATCGCCGGCTCGCCCGCCTTGGCCGAAAAGATGCCGATGGCCCCGTCGGGGCGGTTGGAACAGGCCAACTCCACGACCTCCTTGCCCTGCAGGTTGGCGGGGAGCGGCGCATAGCCGGAAACGTCGCACTGGAAGCCGGCCTTCTTGGCCAGGCTGGTGTAGAGGCCGGCCTGTTCGGTCTTGGCCTGCCTGGCGTCGGTCAGCTTGCATCCCCCGCCGATGGTGTCGGCGGCGGCGCAATCGACGGCCTGTTTGAGATCGCCGTTGGCCGCTTGTTCGAGCATGTAGCCCTTGCCGTCCTGGCAGGCCACTTCGTAGATCAACAGACCCGAGGAGGTGCCGCCGACATAGGACCGGTCCTTGATCTGGCAGGGCTTGCCGGACTTGGCCATCAGGCTGTCGACCACCGCCAGCTGGGCGGCGCGGTCGGTGAGCGTGCAACTGATCGTGCCGCCCACGGGGTAGCCGACGCAGGGATCCATGGTGGCGGGCTTGTCCAGCCGGGGCGGGGCGGAGGTGGCCAGTATATAGCCGCCGTTAGGCTCCTTGCAGGCGACCTCGAAGACGTCGTTGGTGGTCGACTGGCCCAGGGCGCGCGCCTTGTCGAGGGTGCAGATCTTGCCGGCCTTGGCGATATAGGGGACGAGGCCGGCCTTGGGGTCGGCGTTGCC
>JBDTIW010000216.1:0-18035 GCA_039936215.1 Caulobacteraceae bacterium
ACGGGGGTCTCGAAGACGCTGCCGGCCTCGACCTTGAGTACATCGGTGGTTGAGGTGAGGGAGAGGCCCGAGATCGTGCCGTAGTTGGTGATGGTGTCCGCCGTGCCGCTCACCACGCTGGCGCCGCCGCCACCGATCAAGGCCATCGTGTGCGTGGGGGCGCCGTTGATCAGGATGTCGTTCGCCCCGCTCATCATGACGCCGCCGCCCAAGGCCCCGCCGACGATCGTACCGAAGTTGACGATCGTGGCCCTATTGCTTTGAAGCGAGACACCACCCTTGCCGCCCTGGATCAGGGCCGCTGAATCCTGCAACGACCCGTTGCGGATACGTCCGCCTGTTGCGAGAACGATACCGTACCCGGACGACCCCGTCCCCAGAACCGTGCCGTAGTTCACGATGGTCGCCGGAAGGTTGCCTGACGAGGTGATCCCAACCGCGACGCCCGCGATGGACGCCGTGGTGTCCTGAGCCGAGCCGTTGAAGACGCTCACCTTACCTCGAAGCTCTACCCCAGTGCCGGATGCACCGGTGGCGGTTATCATACCGAAATTATTGATCAATCCGCCGTAGAGCAAGGCGACACCCTCGCCACCGCCCGCCGAAATGATTCCGTAATTGGTGACCGTGCCGATGGTGTACCGCAGAAAGACTCCATTGTACGCCCCCTGAATGTGTGCGACCCGATCCGCTTGGGACCCATTGGCCACCATAACGCTGTTAGACCCGTTGCCCCCCCCGAAGTAGACTGCCGTATCGTTCTTGCCCACAATGGAGCCGAAATTTCTCACGGTGGACCACCGCCCACTGATACCTTCGGAGCCCTCGATCAGCGCGCCGGTGTCCGCCGCCGACCCGTTCGTTACAGCACTATTGATCCCCAGGACAACACCAGCATATGCGTAGCTGGCGCCCAACCCTTCGATCATTCCGAAGTTGGTGACCGTTGTATTGCTGCCGGAAATCCCAATCTTACTTCCTTCAATGAGCGCGGAGTAGTTTGACTGTCCATTGACAATGTTGGCCCCCGTCTGAAATATGTCAATTCCATAGCCATAGCCGATCGTGGCGCGCACCGTACCATTATTTGTGATTTGAATCGAGGATGTTGCGGCGGTCGGACCTACGATGCCAGTCCCGCCAATTGATGCCGTCGACTCGATATCGAGGAAGGAGACGTTGTTCGCCACCGTATAGCCGCCGGGATAGGCGCCGGTGAGATATTTCGTGGTCATCCGGTCAGGCCCTGCTAGGTGTGGGAGGCAACTGAACAACGTGAACCTGCCGCGCGACCGGATTCTCAAGCGCTTCGATCGCGGCGGTTTCGACCGGTATCATCGTCCGCCACTCGGGGGTAGCCCTTCCTCGTAACGCCGGCTTCCAGCCGGCCCTCCTCCGACAACGTGAAGAGCCGGCTGGAAGCCGGCGGTACGAGGGGCGCATGTCGACGCGACCGCTGACGGGAGAACCGACCCTGGAACATAGTCTTCGCCTCCACCGAAACCGCGACAGGCCGCTGGCGCGCGGCGCCCTCATGCCCCAAGGCTCTTCGGGCGTGATGGAGGGGGCGTCCGGCAACCGGCGAGATCGGCGCGGAAGAGGCGCTCCCTACCCGATCGGATCTGGCCCGCACCAGCCGGGGAGGTAGGCGGCGTCGCGGGTCTTGGACAGGGCGACGGCCTTGCGCAGGGCGGCGGCGAAGTTCTTCTCCACCGATTTGCGTTTGAACCGCTTGCGCAGGAAATCGGCCCACAGGAACTCGGCGAACGGGGTGACATCCTTGGCGAAGCCTCCGGCGTGGCGCAGGTCGCCAGCCAGGCTGCGAAAGGGATCGTCATGCAGCTTGTCGATCGAGTCGGGGATGGCGGCGAATTCGGTGCGTCGCCCCGCGCTGTCGTAGGGGTGGCACCAGGCGCGATTGTCCAGGAAGGTCCAGAAGGAGGACTTGGACAGGGCCGTGAGATCGGCCGCCACGGTCACCAGAACCTGCTGGACGCCTTCCTCATGCAGGGCGCGGGCCAGGTGGTGGTTGTCGATGATGTAGTGGCGGCCCTTGGGTCCCAGGACCGAGGGGATCATGTGGCGGCCAAGGAAGGCGTCGCCGTCGTCGCCGGTCTTGCCGCGCCACTCCTTGCGCTTCTGATCGACCTCGTGGAAGCCCAGGGTGATCTGGGTGGGCCGAAGATCGGCGATGGCGACGGGTTTGAGGAGGGGTTCGCGGCTGTTCATCCGTGCACGTCTAGCATGGACGCGCGACGGCGGCGACGGCGTCTGGTTTGCGCCTAGTCGTAGCGGTTGAGGGCGGACTGTTCGGCGATGGAGAAGGTGTTGCGGGCCGGATCGTGGCGCCAGGCGAAATAGCTCTCGTGCTGGCTCTTCAGGACATCGTGATAGACGACCCGGCCGTGCAGCCAGATGGCCCCCTGGCCCGCCTCGGCCTTGTCCCAGTCGGCGCCCGGCACGATCGCTTCATGGCGGTCGAAGCGCAGGGATTGACCGGCCCCGATGACCAGCCCCCCGCCCGATCCGCTTTCCTCGTAGGGATCGGCCGGCGGCTCGGCCAGATATTGCAGGCGGACGGTGAGCCAGTCGATAACCGCCGGCGTCTTGCCGTGGTTCTTCAGGGCGAAGTCGACCCCGACCTTGAGGCCCCCGTGCGGCCCCCGATGGTCGGGAACAGTGAGGGCGATGTCCGGATCGACGAAAAGATAGGCGCGCTCGAGCAGGGGAAGAAGTTGGCCGGCGTGCCTGGCCCCGCGCACGGCGCGGGCGGCGGCGATCATGGCGGCGGCGAAGATCAGGGTCTGCAGGGCGCCCAGGCCGACGATCCAGGCCGTCAGCTCGATCATCCGATTGCGCGCGTCGGCCAGTTCGCCCTCGATCTGGATGACCGCGTCGCTGTCGGGGCCCCTGGCCGCGCTGGGCGTCGCGACGAACGGCGCTGCCTGACCCCGGTGGCCGTGGCCGCCCCCCGCGTCGGCGGCGGCCGGCAGGGCGAGGGCGAAGACGACGGCGAGGGACGTGACGCGGTTCCGCGGCAAGGATCGGTCGAGCATGGGAAGAAGGATCTCCGCGATGCGATTCACTCAGCCAGCCTAGAACCAACGCCCCGCCGTGTCCTTTCAAATCCCCTTGCCGCCCAGCCCGAGGCGGGAACCAAGACGGCGCGTGGGGAATTGGCTGGCTGTCCCTTGGCCGCCGGTGATTTCATGAGTCAGACCACAAAGCCCGATAGCCACGAGCGCAGTTTCGCAGCCTATTGCGCCAACCAGGGCGAGCATCGCTCGGACTTCGTGACCCAGGCAGGCTCGTTCGAAGAGGCAGCCATCGCGTTCGCCGAGCGTTGGACGGGTTCGCAAGGGGAGTGCCGGGTCATGGTAATCGACCGCGAGAGCGGCGAGCGGCACGGCTTCAACCTTCACCTGGGCGGCGCCTGAACGAATCGCCGCCGGCGGCGTTCAAGCCGGAAGCGGCTTCACCCTTGTCTTGAGAGGCGACCTGTATGGCCCTTGGCCGGCCCACTTGGCGCGGACACCTTAGGCTGTCGCTGGTGACCTGCCCGGTCGCCCTCTACCCCGGCGTCGCCTCCGGGGGCGACGTGCATTTCAACCTGATCAATCCCAAGACCAACAACCGCATCAAGATGATCGCCACCGATCCGGACAGCGGGCCGGTGGAGCGCGGCGACTTGGTCAAGGGCTACGAGGTGGAGCGCGGTCGCTATGTGCTGCTCACCGACGAAGAGATCAAGTCGGTGCGCCTGGAGAGCACCAAGACCATCGATATCGAACGCTTCGTGGCGGAGGATGAGATCGACCGCCTGTACTGGAACGATCCCTACTATCTGGTTCCCGACGGCAAGCTGGCCAATGAATCCTTCGCTGTCATCCGCGAGGCGATGAAGACCGCCGGCCGGATCGCCCTAGGCCGTGTGGTGATGTCGACCCGCGAGCGGCTGGTGGCCCTGGAGCCGCGCGAGCGGGGGATTGTCGCCTACACTTTGCGCAGCCACGACGAGGTGCGCGACCCGGAGGAGGCCTTCGCCGGCATCCCTGCCACCAAGGTCGATCCGGCCATGCTGGCCATCGCCGGCAAGATCATCGAGCAGCAGGAAGGCCCGTTCGATCCGGCCAAGTTCACCGACCGCTACGAAGAAGCGCTCAAGAAGATGATCGCCGCCAAGGAAAAGGGCCACAAGCCGGTCGCGGTCGAGGATCCGGAAGACACCAACGTCATCGACCTGATGGCGGCCCTGCGGGCCAGCCTGACGGGAAAGGCGAAGTCCGCGCCGAAAAAGGCGTCGGCCAAGCGGGCGCGGGGATAGCAAACCCCTCCCCTCAATGCCCCATGGTCGCGAACATGCCCACGGCGGCTGCGCCCATGACGGCGGTGGCGAGCCAGCCGACCGTCTTGAGGCCGACATGGATCTTGAACTGGCCCATGGCCTCCTTGTGGCTGGCCAGGTGCATGATCATGGCCATGATCGGCACCGAGGCCACGCCGTTGATCACCGCGCTCCAGAACAGGGCCTTGATCGGGTCGATGAAGTGGAAAAAGTTGAGCGCGACGCCGATGATCATGGCCGCCGCGAGGGCGCCGTAGAAGGCCTTGGCGCGGTTGAGCTTGCGAGCCAGGCCCACATGCCAGCCGAACGCCTCGCCCATGGCGTAGGCGGCCGAACCGGCCAGCACCGGCAGAGCGAGAAGGCCGGTGCCGACGATGCCCAGGGCGAAGATCATCGAGGCGAACTGGCCGGCGATGGGTTTGAGCGCCTTGGCCGCGTCCGACGAGGTCTGGATATTGGTGATGTGGTGGGCGTTCAAGGTAGCCGCCGTGGTCCACAGGATGAACATGGCGATCAAGGCCGAAAATCCCATGCCGACATAGGTGTCCCAGCGGATGCGGTGGAACTCCACCGGCGCCTCGGCCGGATCGCGCTCAAGAGGTTTGGCGTCGTCGCGCTCCTTGACCTCCTCGACCTCCTCCTCGGCCTGCCAGAAGAACAGGTAGGGGCTGATGGTGGTCCCGAGGATGGCGACCACGACGGTCAGGTAGCCGGGAGCCAGGGAGATATGCGGCACCACCAGATGAAAGAGGAGCTTGCCCCACGGCAGGTGGACGACAAGGGCGACCGCGACATAGGCGAACAGGGCCATGGTCAGCCACTTGAGAACCGAGACGTAGCGGGCGTAGCGGACGAACACTTCCAGGAGGATCGAGGCGATCCCGAACAGGGCCACATAGAGGAGGGTCGGGCCGCCGATCACCAGGTTCAAGGCCGCCCCCATGGCCCCCATGTCGGCCCCCAGATTGATGGTGTTGGCGACGACCAGCAGGCCGACCAGGCCGTAGACCACGGCCACCGGATAATGGGCTTTCAGGTTACCGGCGATGCCGCGGCCGGTGACGCGGCCGACGCGGGCGCTGATCTCCTGAATGGCGCACATCAAGGGCCAACTGAACAGCAGGGTCCAGCCCAGATCGTAGCCGAACTGGGCGCCGGCCTGGGAATAGGTGGCGATGCCGCTGGGATCGTCGTCGGCCGCGCCCGTGATCAGGCCAGGGCCGAGGATGGAAAGCAGAGGCGGCTTTACCGGCTGTTTGACGTCCTCGGGCCGACCCCGCTCCGGATCGGTGGTCTCGATAATCCCCGACATGCCGTTTCCCCAGGACCCTATTTCGCCAAGGCAACGCTCAAGGCGCCATTTCGATCCGGCGCGGGGGGCGGTCCGGTTCGTGAGATTCGTAGTTCACACCCGGATGGCGAACGGGGCAAGGGAGGAGGGCGGGGCGCCGTCGAGGGCGAGGCGGGCCACGGCCTCGCCGATGGCGGGGGAATGTTTGAAGCCATGGCCCGAGCAGGCGGAAATCACGATAGTCCGTTCACGGACGGGATCGGAACCGATGAGGAAGCGGCTGTCCGGAGCCATGGTGTAGAGGCAGGCGGCTGAGCGCAGCCAAGTATTCGAAAGACCCACGAGGCGCCCCGCGACATGGCGACTGTGCATGGCCTCCGCGTCGCCGGCCGAGACCGCGCGGTCGATCGCTTCGGGGGTGGGCGCGGCGGCGGCGAATTGCTCGACAGACACCTTCACGCCGCGCGATCCGGGCACGACAGGAAAGCCGTAGAACCAGTCCTGCGCCCCCGTCCCGTGCATCCACATGAAGACCGGAAAGCGGTCCGGCGCGAAGGCCGCCGCGTCGTCCGGCTCGAACCAGTGCATGAGCTGGCGATAAATCCCCAGCGAACGGCCGTAGGCGCCGCCGAGCAGGCCCGGCGTCCAGGCCCCCGCCGCCACCACGGCCTGGCCGGCCTCATAGGCGTCCTGGTCGGTGACGACGCGCACCCCGCCCGCGATGGGAAGGATGGCGGTGACGCGCTCGCCCGCCCTCACCTTGGCCCCGCGTCGCCGGGCCAGGGCGAGCTGGGCGGCCACGCAGCGCTCGGGAAAGAGCAGGCCGGCGCCCGGCTCGAAATAGGCGACCTCGCCCTCCCGCACATTGAAGGGCGGGAAACGCCGGCGGGCCTCATCGGCCGTCAGGACCTCGTGCGCGATACGGTGGCGGGCCGCGATCTCGACGGTGCGGCGCAAGAAATCTTCCTTGCCCCGGTGATGGCCGCCCAGGTCCAGGGCGCCGATAAAGAGGCCGCCGGTGGTCAGCATCAAGGCTTCGCCGCTCTCCGCCTCGATCTGACGCCACAGTTCATGCGAGCGCAGCGCCAACGGCACATAGTCGTCGCCCTCGCCGAGCGCCTGGCGGGTGACGCGGCTCTCGCCGTGGCTGGAGCCAAGGTCGTGGGGCGGATGGTGGCGATCGATCCCCAGCACCGCCGCGCCGCGCCGGCTGAGCTGGTAGAGGGTCGCGGCGCCCGCCGCCCCCAGGCCGATCACGATGACGTCCGGTCTCAGGTTCGCGCCCACGCACGTGAGAATGCGGCGCCGATCACGAAAAATCTACTGTCAAGCTATGGACGCCCGGTGCGTCTTGGTGGCACTCTTGCCCCAATGCAGGCGGGGGCCACGGCAGATGTCTCAGCCGGTTCGGCTTCGCGCCGCGACGGAGGAGATTTGAAAATGCCGACACTCGACAATACCCCGCAACGCCGCGAACTGCTGGTCGCCGGGGCCGCGACCGCGGCCCTGGCCTTGGCGCCCAGCTTCGGCCAGGCCAAGGATCAATCCACCCTGACCGGGGCGGGGCGGCGGAGCATCGAACGCTACCTCACCCTCCAGGAGGGCGCCTTGCAGCGGACCCGGCAGGCGGGGACGGTGGGGTCGGCCGACTGGACGCCGCGCAGCCCGGTCAACCTCACTGATCGAATCCTGTTGTGGCACGAGGTATCGCTGGACACCAACGCACTGGACTATGTGCCGCCGGCGGCGGGCGGCCGGTACCACCAGCAGTTTGGGCCTCACAAGTCCGCTCGGGCGATCACCTTCATCCAATTGGCGGTGTTCGAGGCGGTGAACGCCAAATACCGCAAATTCCAAAGCTATATCGGCTTCCACTTTCGCCCAGGGACCTGGTCGGTTGACGCGGCGGTCGCCCAGGCCTCGAACGACGCCCAGGTTCATCATTATCCCCCGCAGGCCGACCGCCTGGCGGCGATCCTGAAGGCCGACCTGGCCCATATCCATGACGATCCGGCCGCCATCGCGATCGGGCGAGCGGTGGGCGCCGACGCTTTCGCCTCGCTGCTCCTGGCGCTGGGCAACGACAACACCACCTTGGAAGAGCCCACCATTCCCGACGACTACAGACCCAGCCATAAATACGGCATCTGGGACGTCGATCCGGTCTCCCAGATCATGGTGGCGCTCGGCGGCAACTGGGGCAAGGTCATACCGTTCACCTTCGTCAACCCGGCCGCCTTCCGGGCCCCGCCGCCACCGGTGGCGGGCGGAGCGGCCTATCGGGCCGAGTTCAAGGCGGTCGCGGCCCTGGGCGGCGATCCGCGCATGGGCACGCCCTCGACACGGACGGACCATCAGACCTTCATGGGCAAGTTCTGGTCCTATGACGGCACGCCCGGCCTGTGCGCCCCGCCCCGGCTGTTCAACATGATGGCCCGCCAGCTCATCCTGGCCCGCGGGATGCACACGCCCATCGACCTGGCGCGGTTCCTGGCCCTGATCAATGTCGGGATGGCGGACTCGGCGGTGTCCTGCTGGGAAGCGAAATACTACTACAAATATTGGCGCCCGATTACCGGCATCCGCTGGCCCGGAGCGCCCGGCGGCGATCCCACCTGGTATCCCCTGGGGGCGCAGGCGACCAACACCACCGGACCCAACTTCACCCCGCCGTTCCCGGCCTATCCGTCCGGCCACGCCACCATCGTCGGAACGCTGTTCCAGATTCTGCGCGCCTACATTCCCGACCACACGCCGTTCGCCTTTGTCTCGGACGAGTTCAACGGCATGAACCGGGATGTCTACGGCAATATCCGGCCGTTGAGGCCGGCCACCTTCAGTTCGCTGACGGACGCGGAATCCTCCTGCGCGGAGAGCCGTATCTGGATCGGCGTCCACTGGCAGTCCGACGGCGACCAAGGCGTCGCCCAGGGCCGCAACGTGGGCAGACACGTGCTCGAGACCTTCGCGCTGCCGCGCTGAAGGGGGGCTCTCGTAGCGCGGGCATCCGGCCCATGGGCGCTAAGTTACGCGATCCACCACTCGTACCGCCGGCTTCCAGCCGGCTCTTCATAGCGGCGGCGAAGGGCCGGCTGGAAGCCGGCGGTACGAGATCGCGCCGCGATCAGCCCCCTTATGCTAGCGCCTGGGGGCATCCTGGCCGCATTGGATGCTGGCAAGAAAGAGCGGGCTGACAAACCCCGCGCTACGGAACTCAATCCCCCAGACTCAGCAGGCTGGCGTTGCCGCCGGCGGAGGTGGTGTCGACGGTGAAGGTGCGCTCGACGCAGAAGCGCGGCAGGTAGTGCGGGCCGCCGGCCTTGGGTCCCGTTCCCGACAGGCCCTCGCCGCCGAACGGCTGGACGCCGACCACCGCGCCGATCATCGAGCGGTTGACGTAGAGGTTGCCCACCTTGGCGCGGGCGCGCACGGCGTGAGCCGCCGCGCCGATGCGGCTGTGGACGCCGAGGGTCAGGCCGTAGCGCGAGGCCATAATGGCGTCGAGCATCGCCTCCATGGCCCCTGCCTTCCAGGTGACCACATGCAGGATCGGGCCGAACACCTCGCGGTCGAGATCGGCCGCGGCGTCCAGGCGGATAACGGTGGGGGCGACGAACGATCCGTTCTCCAGACCCGCCGGCAGGGGGCAGGAAAACAGGGTGCGGCCCTTCCAGCGGGCCAGATGAGCCTCGATGGCGGTCTTGGCGGCGGCGTCGATCACCGGGCCGACATCGGTGCGCGGATCGGCCGGGTCGCCGATGACCAGCTGCGCCATGGCCCCAATCAGCATGGTCAGGGTGTCGGCGGCGATGTCCTCGTGCAGGCACAGAAGCCGCAGGGCCGAGCAGCGCTGGCCGGCGGAGAGGAAGGCCGAGGTGACGACATCGCTCACCACCTGTTCGGGCAGGGCGGTGGAATCGACCAGCATGGCGTTGATGCCCCCGGTCTCGGCGATCAGGGGGACGAGGGGTCGGCTCTCGTCGTCCAGCAGGGCGCGGGCGATGCGGCGGGCGGTGGCGGTGGATCCGGTGAAGACGACGCCGGCCACCCTGGGATCGGCGACCAGGGTCGCGCCTGTCTCCGCCCCGCCGGGAAGGAGGTTCAGAACCTCGGGCGGAACGCCGGCCTCCAGGGCCAGGCGCACGGCGGCGGCGGCGATCAGCGGGGTCTGGGGGGCGGGCTTGGCGACCACCGCGTTGCCGGTGGCCAGGGCGGCGGCGACCTGGCCCAGGAAGATGGCCAGGGGGAAGTTCCACGGGCTGACGCAGGCGAAGACGCCGCGCCCGGAAAGGGTCAGCTCGTTGGTCTCGCCAGTCGGACCGGGCAGGGTCAGGCTCTGGCAGACGCGGCGCGCCTGGGCGGCGTAGTAGCGGCAGAAGTCCACAGCCTCGCGCACTTCGCCAAGCGCGTCGGCCAAGGTCTTGCCGGCCTCGCGCACCGCCAGGGCCACGAACCCAGCGCGGTCGCGCTCCAGAAGATCGGCCAGACGTTCCAGGATTTCCGCGCGCTCCTCCACCGGCCGGGCACTCCAAGCCCCGTGCCCGGCCGCCGCGGCGGCGACGGCGCTGTTCACCTCGGCGGGGTCGGCGTCGGCGACGGTCGCCAGCGGCGCGGCCCAGGCGGCGCGCATGGCGGACATAAGCTCGGCCAGCACGCCCTCGTCGGAAAGATCGAGGCCAGCCGAATTGCGCCGCTCGGGGGCGAACAAGTCGGCGGGATTGACGATGGCCGGATGGGGTGAAAAGCGCGTGCGCCGCGCCTCCGCCACTGGGTCGGCCAGCAGGTCCTCGTCACGCACCGCCTTGTCGGCGATCTGGTGGACGAAGCTGGTGTTGGCGCCGTTCTCCAGCAGACGGCGGACCAGATAGGCCAGGAGGTCGCGATAGCCGCCCACCGGGGCATAGATGCGCACCGCGACGCCGCGCCCCCCCACGCCGCTTGGGGCCATCAGGTCTTCGTAGAGACCCTCGCCCATGCCGTGCAGGCGCTGGAACTCGAAGTCGCGCCGTTTGCCGGCCCATTCCAAGACGGTGGCGACGGTTAGGGCGTTGTGGGTGGCGAAGGCGGGGAAGATGGCGCCCTCGCCCAGCATGGCCTTGGCGCAGGCCATGTAGCTAACGTCGGTGCCGCTCTTACGGGTGAAGACCGGATAGTCGATGAGGCCCCGCTCCTGGGCCCGCTTGATCTCGGTGTCCCAATAGGCGCCCTTGACCAGGCGCACCATCAGCCGTCGCCCCGTCGCCCGCCCCAGGGCGCCGGCCCAGTCGACCACCGCCGGGGCGCGGCGCTGATAGGCTTGGATGGCCATGCCAAGGCCGTCCCAGCCGGCCAGGGACGGATCGCGCGCCGCCCCTTCGATGATAGTCAGGGACATTTCCAGCCGCTCGCTCTCTTCGGCGTCCACGGTCAGGCCCACCCCGCCGGACTTGGCGACGCGGGCCAGCTCGATCAGGCGGGCGGTGAGTTCCGGAACGGCGCGCCAAGCCTGCAGGGGCTCGTAGCGCGGGTGGAGGGCCGAAAGCTTCACCGAAACGCTGTCGCGGGCGAAGACATCGCCCGTCAAAACGCCATTTGGCCCCGCCGCCGCGTTGCCCACGGCGGCGATGGCGTCCAGATAGGCCTGGAAATAGTCGTCGGCGTCGCGGGCGGTGCGCGCGCCCTCGCCCAGCATGTCGAAGGAATAGCGGAAGACCTTGTTGGCCCCGCGGTCGGCGCGGCGCAGCGCCTCGGCGATCGACCGGCCCAGCACGAAGGCCTCGCCCATCCTCTGCATGGCGCTTCCCACCGCGGCACGGATGGTCGGCTCGCCCAGGCGGCCCACCAGGGCGCGCAGGGTCCCGGCCGGGGCCCCGGTCAAAGTCTGGGCCAGTATAAGGCCCAGGGTTGCCCCGTTCACCAGCACCGACTCGGCCTCGCCCAGATGGCCGCGCCAGTCGCCCTGCCCCAGCTTGTCGCGAATCAAGGCGTCGGCGGTGGTGGCGTCGGGCACCCGCAGATAGGCCTCCGCTAGGCCCAGCAGGGCCGCCCCCTCGTCGCTGGATAGGCTGTATTCCTGCAGGAAGCGATCGATCCACCCGCCCCGACCCGGGGCGCGAAGTTCCGCCAGCAGCCCCGACGCCGCCACCACCACCCGCCCCCGCGCGTCCGGCGTCAGGCGGGCCCGTTCGGCCAGGGGCTGGAGGGCCTTGGGCTCGGCGAGGCGGTAGAGCGGCGCGATGGCGGCGCGCGCCGCGTCGAGGTCGGGGTCGGTGAACACGGGGGAAGGGCTTTCGGGTTGCGGCGGGCGTTGTTAAGCAGAAATTGGCGGCTTTCCCAACCGCCGCGGTCGCCCGTTACTTAGATGTGTAAATTACTTAGATGTGCAAATTCCGCAACCCCCTTCACGCCCCCTTCCGTGAGGGCGCGATGACCTGGTCGGCGAAGCGCTCCATCTCCTGCGCTTGCGGGCTCATCTGCAGCAGGAGGAGATCGAGGCCGGCCGCCTCGAACTCGGCGATCCGCTCGCGCACCTGCCCCGGCGTTCCGATAAGGCCGGGGCGAAGGCCGCGGTTGGAGACGCAATATTCCTGGACCTTCAGTTCGCGCTCGAGCTGGGTTCCGGAAAGCCATTGGTCGAAGTTGGCGAAACCGGGCGGCGGGGCGGCGGCGCCCATGTCGGTGATCCTGGCCAGTTCGGCGCGCGCCTCGGGCTCGCTGTCCCGCACAATGGCGTAGGCGGCCATGCCGAAGACCATCGGCGCGCCGCCGACCGCCGCGCGGCGCGCCTTCATGTCGGCGATCTTGCCGGCGATGGCGTCCGGCGGATCGCCATGCATCACATACGCCCCGCAACGGCCGGCGATCATCGTCTTGGCCGCCTCGCTCTCGCCGCCGGCGTAGATCAGCGGGGGCTTTTCCGGCTTGGGCTCGCAGATCGCCGCGTCGGTGCGGTAGAACTGGCCCTCGAAAGTGAATCGCTTCTCGCTCCACAGGCCGCCGACCACGCTCAGCCACTCGGCGGTGCGGGCGTAGCGGTCGTCGTGCTGGTCGAACTGCAGGCCGTACTGGCGCGCCTCGTCGGCCCACCAGGAGGAGACGACGTTGAGGCTCAGGCGCCCGCCGGCGATGCGGTCGATGTTGGCGGCCTGCTTGGCGAACAGGGCTGGCTGGTGGAAGTTAGGCCGCACGGCGACCATCAGCTCCAGCCGCTCGGTGATCGCGGCCAGGGCGGCGGCGGTGGACCAGGCGTCCAGAACCGGGGCCTCGACGCCCTTGATGTCGTTTAGGTTGAGTTCGGCGATCAGGCTGAGATCGTAGCCGATAGCTTCCGACCGCTGGGCGAGGCGCCGGACATAGTCCCAGCTCGCCTCCATACCCTCGTCGGGGATGTTGCGCAGCCAGCCGCCGAACACCGGCATCCAATAGCCGAACCTCATGATCGCGCCTCTGTCTCTTTGATGACGTCTTGCAGGAAATCCGCCAGCCGCTCGTGCGGGTCCCACCCCAGGACCTCGAGGGGCCCCGCGACGAAGTTGGAAAGGGCGTTGATGTCGTAGAAGCGGGCCGAGCCGTCGCGCTCGTCGATCAGATATTCGATCCCGCCGACATCCAGGCGCGCCGCCTTGGCGATGGCCTCGGCTGCGGCGATCAGACTTTCCGGGACCTCCGCCTGGGTGATGGCGACCGGCGGGCGGCCGATGGCACAGGCGTCGGCGGGACAGAGGTCGAAGGTCTCGGCCTCGGCGGTCACATCGATGGCGTAGAGGAAGCGCCCGGCCAAGGTCTCGATCCGGGTGATCTTGCCGCCCTGGCGCGGGGCGTATTCCTGGACGACGGCGACGCCGTTGACGCCGACCGGGGTGGAGCCTTCCCGCGCCGCCGCGGCGAGGTCGTCCGGCGTCTCGTACTTGACGATCCCCGCCCCGGTTCCGCCGATGTCCGCCTTGACGAGCACGGGAAAGCGTAGCTCGGCGGCGGCGGCGAAGAGGTCGGCCCTGCGGTGGACGACGCGGCTGGCTGGGGCCAGGAAGCCGAGGCGAGCGATGAGAGAAAGCTGACGCGCCTTGGAGGCGTCGACCTGAAGCGCCTCAAGGCCGTTCACCACCCGCGCCCCGGCTCCTTGCCAATGGTCGAAGAGGGCCTGGGCGTAGAAGATCGGGTGTTCGGCGTCGCGCAGGAAGGCGGACATGGCGATGCGGTTGAAGATCACCGGGGCGGGCGGCGCCCGCTTCGCCGGATCGAACCGGTGATCGGCGGCGCGGATCGCCGTCCACGCCACGCCCCGGCGATCAAGGACCGCGAAAAGGGGCGCGAACCAACTCTCGTGCTCGTAGAGGATGGCCAGATCGGGCTCGCGCGCCATCGGCTTCAACCGACCGCCCGCGCGCGGGGCTGCATCGTCCGCTCGTAAAACCCTCGCCGCATGGCCTCTCCTGACGGCGAGCGGCCTTGCTCTCAGGGGTCGATCCTTGCGCATAGGGAGGGCGCTCCCGGCGCGAGCCGATTATGAGACGGGAGACCGTAGCGCGAGCGAGGTTGCGCGTTATCGCCCGCCCACCCGCACCGGAAGCGGCATGTTGCAGACGTCGATGTGGCCGGCGGGGGTTTTGTACCAGGCGTCCTGGCGGAAGCGGCGGTTTTGCAGGAGGGCGGCGAAGGTGGGGGTCTCGGTGCGCAGGGCCTCAAGGGGTAGGCGCTGCGCGGGCGGCAGGTCGGCGGCGAGCTTGATGGAGACGATGGGGACGCGCTCGGCGGGGGTCTTGTAGAAGCCCAGCGCCTCCGTGCCGCGCGGCAGTGACGACAGAAGCTCCATCCCCTTCACCACCCGTCCGACCAGGGTGACGTTGCGGTCGAGCTGGCGCGGTGCATTGCCAATCACCGCGTAGAGCTCGGTCCCGCCGCCGCTGTCGACGTCGTTGTCGCGCCCCGCCCAGACCATGCCGTAGCAGTGGGTGAGCCAGGTCTGGTGGGTCGCCGGATCGCGAGCGGCGGGAAAGCCGTCGGTGAAGCCGGCCATGGGCGCGTAGGTGTCGGGGTCGGGGAGCGGGGTGAAGGGAAGCGCGCCGTCATAGGACCGAGCGAACTCCGCCTTCAGAGTCTTGCTGGCCGCGCCGACCGAGCGCCTGTCGTCCGGATCGGCCCATTGGACGACGTAGTTGTCCTGCACCCGCACGATGGCCAGGCCGTCGAAGTAGCCGGCCTTCACGAGGGCCTGGATGTTGGCGACATGGTGGGGTGCGAAGCGGGGGGCCAATTCGATGACCACGGTCCCCTTGGCGAGGGTGAGGTAGAGGGTGTCGGCCGGATCGAGGGTCCGCCAGTCGCCGGGCGGGGACGCCGCGAGGATCTCGTCCATGGAGGTGGGGGCGCCGGAAGCGGCCTGGGCCTGGGCGGCCTGGGCGAGGACGCGCGCCGGCGCGAGCGCGGCGAGGAACACGGCGGCGGCCAGGAGGGTTGCGCGGGCGATCATGGCGGTGGGATTCCCTCGTCGATGGTGGGCGGCGAGGGGCTCGAACCCCCGGCCTCCTGGGTGTAAACCAGGCGCTCTGACCAACTGAGCTAGCCGCCCGGTGAAAGCCTCAGTTCAGGGCTTTTTTCAAGGTCTCGCCGATGCGGAAGCGGGCGGTCGTCGAGGCGGCCCGCTTGACCTTGGCCCCGGTCTTGGGATTGCGCGCCATGCCGGCGGCGCGGCGCACGGGGACGAAGCTGCCGAAGCCCACCAGACGCACCTCTCTGCCGGCCTTCAGGGAGGCGGTGACGGTGGCGACGAAGGCCTCCAAGGCGTCACGGGCCTGGGGCCGGCTGAGCCCCGCCTTTTCGGCGATCTCGATGGCGAGTTCCGCCTTGGTCATCGATAGCCTCCCCTTCCCCTTGGGAAAAGCCGATTATGGCCCGCCCAGCGGATGACACAAGAGCGGGGAGGAAAAAGCCTCCCTCCCCCAATGGGGAGGGTGGATGCGAGTTCTTGCGAGCCGACGGGTGGGGAGTGGTAAAGCCGCAACGATACCCGGCGCGATCGATGAAGCGTCGGTACTCCCCACCCGACGTCTCGCTACGCTCGCCGCCACCCTCTCCATTGGGGGAGCGAGGAAGAAGCCAGCCTCAGTGCGTAATCACCAGCCCGCCGACGGTGTCGTCGTGGGGCGGGGGGACGACGGCGGGGAGGTCGTCGTCTTCGCGCCATTCGATGGGGACGAGGGGGCCGGTGAGGGCGAGGGCGAGGACCTCGTCCACGGTGGCGACCGGGATGATCTCCAGGCCGGCCTTCACGTTTTCCGGCACCTCGGCTAGGTCCTTGGCGTTTTCGGCCGGGATCAGCACAGTCTTGATCCCCGAGCGCAGGGCGGCGAGCAGCTTTTCCTTCAGGCCGCCGATCGGCAGCACCCGGCCGCGCAGGGTGATCTCGCCGGTCATGGCCAGGTCCTTGCGCACCGGCACGCCGGTGAGGACCGAGATGATGGCCACCGCCATGGCCACCCCGGCCGAAGGGCCGTCCTTGGGGGTGGCGCCCTCGGGAACGTGGACGTGGACGTCGGTCTTGTCGAAGGCGGTGGGCTTGATGCCGAAACGGATCGCCCGGGCGCGCACGAAGGAGGCGGCGGCGGAAATGGATTCCTTCATCACCTCCTTGAGGTTGCCGGTGATCGACATCCGCCCCTTGCCGCTCATCTTGAGCGCCTCGATGGTCAGAATGTCGCCGCCGAACTCGGTCCAGGCCAGGCCCGTGACGATGCCCACCTGATCCTCCTCGTCGGTGGCCCCGTAGTGGAACTTGCGCACCCCGGCGTAACGGGCCAGGCGATCGTCGTCGATGGTGACGGCGATCAGGTGCTCCTTGGCCATGTCGCGCACCGCCTTGCGGGCGAGGTTGCCCATCTCCCGCTCCAGGGAGCGCACCCCAGCCTCGCGGGTGTAGTAGCGGATGAGGTCGCGGATGGCGGTATCGGGCACCGTCCATTCGCCCTCCTTGAGGCCATGATCCTTGGCGAGCTTGGGCAGCAGATGGCGCCGCGCGATCTCCACCTTCTCGTCCTCGGTGTAGCCGGGGATGCGGATGATCTCCATGCGGTCCATCAGGGGCTGGGGCATGTTCAGGGAATTGGCGGTGGTGACGAACATGACGTTGGAGAGGTCGTAGTCCACCTCCAGATAGTGGTCATTGAAGTTGGAATTCTGTTCCGGATCGAGCACTTCCAAGAGGGCGCTGGAGGGATCGCCGCGCCAGTCGGCCCCCATCTTCTCGATCTCGTCGAGGAGGAAGAAGGTGTTGGTGGTCTTGGCCTTCTTCATGGACTGGACGATCTTGCCGGGCATGGAGCCGATGTAGGTGCGCCGGTGGCCGCGGATTTCGGCCTCGTCGCGCACCCCCCCTAAGCTCAGGCGCACGAACTCGCGCCCCGTCGCCTTGGCGATCGAGCGGCCGAGCGAGGTCTTGCCGACGCCCGGAGGCCCGACCAGGCAGAGGATGGGGCCTTTGAGGGCGCCGGTGCGGGCCTGGACGGCCAAGTATTCGAGGATGCGCTCCTTGACCTTTTCCAGGCCATAGTGATCCTCTTCCAGGATCTCCTCGGCGCGCACGATGTCGATGGGCTTTGATTTGCTCTTGCCCCACGGGATGGAGAGCAGCCAGTCGAGATAGTTGCGCACCACGGTGGATTCGGCCGACATCGGGCTCATGTTGCGCAGCTTCTTCAGCTCGCTCTCGGCCTTGGTCCGGGCTTCCTTGGAAAGCTTGACCTTCTTGATGCGTTTTTCCAACTCGACCAGTTCGTCGCGGGCGTCGTCCTGTTCGCCCAGTTCGCGCTGGATGGCCTTCATCTGTTCGTTCAAATAGTATTCGCGCTGGGTCTTCTCCATCTGGCGCTTGACGCGGCCGCGGATCTTCTTTTCGACCTGCAGGACGCTGATCTCGCCCTCCATCAGGGCGAACACCTTTTCCAGCCGCTTGCCGACGTTGAAGATTTCCAGAAGCTGCTGGCGGTCGGCGATCTTCACCGCCAGATGGGCGGCGATGTTGTCGGCCAGCTTGCCCGGCTCGGCGATCTGGGGGATGGCGGCCAGGGCCTCGGGGGGGATCTTCTTGTTGAGCTTGACGTAGTTCTCGAACTGATCGACCACGGCGCGCGAAAGGGCCTCGGCCTCGTGCGCCTCGCCGGCCTCCTCGGCGATGGGGGCGATCTCGGCCTCGTAGAATTCCTCGCGGGGGGTGAATTTCAGCACCGCGGCGCGGGACCGGCCCTCCACCAGCACCTTGACCGTGCCGTCAGGCAGCTTGAGCAGTTGCAGGACGGCGGCCAGGACGCCGATCTCATAGATGTCGGCCGGGGCCGGATCGTCCTCGTCGCGGTCCTTCTGGGTCACCAGCAGGATCTGCTTGTCGGCCTTCATCACCTCCTCGAGGGCGCGCACCGATTTCTCGCG
>JBDTIW010000217.1:0-10978 GCA_039936215.1 Caulobacteraceae bacterium
CTCGCCGACGATCGCGGGGTTGTTCAAGGTCGCCTTGGCCGCTGCTCCGAATGCGGAGACCGCTTCGGCGAGTTGCGTCGTGGTGTCTGAGAAGGTCACGGGGGACGGTTTCGACTCACCTGTGGACGGTCCGGTTCGCGACCCTTCTCCCAACGCGGGCGAATCGGCAAATAGTGGTTGGGCCGATGTAGGCCCCTAACGGGAGTGGCGCGCCAGGATGACCGAGCCGACCAACCTCTTCGGCCACCGAACCGGGCCGGACCAGCTCAGCCTGTTCGGCGCGGGCGAGGGCCGGATGCAGCCGCCCGCACGCGACCTTGCCCCCGATCCCGAGACGATCCGTCGGCGCCTTACCACCCTGCTCGAACGCGCGCGGCAATCGCAGGTCATGCCGTGGCCCGAACCGAAGGCGCGGATGTGGCAGACGGTTTTCCCCCAGATGGCGAACTGGTTGCCCGAGGAGGAGGCGGCTCAACTCTGCTTCGACTTCGCCCGCGAGATCGAACGGCTCAAGGCCGCCGCCTGATCGCGGTTCGGCCAGGAAACGCTACATCCGATGCAGGGCGCAGAGCTTGTTGCCGTCGGGGTCACGCAGGTAGGCGAGATACATTTTCCCCATCCCGCCTTCGCGCACGCCCGGCGGGTCTTCGCAGGTCGTGCCGCCGGCGGCGACGCCCGCCGCGTGCCAGGCGTCGGCTTCGGCCGGCGACTTGGCCGCAAAGCCGATCGTCCCGCCGTTGGCGTGGGTCGCCGGCTTGCCGTCGATCGGCTGGGAGACCGAGAAGACGCCGGCGGGCGTCATGTAGAAGATGCGGTGGCCATCGACCGCGGCCGGCGGGACGCCGAGGGTCCCCAGAAGCGCGTCATAGAAGGTCTTGGCTCGGCCAACATCGTTCGTTCCGATCATGATGTGCGAAAACACGGGTGATCCTCTCCTTTGGGTGCAAGCGTTGGCGTCCTTGTGAAACATCCCACCATGGACTGTCCATCCCTCGCGGCGCCGCGACCGGGACCGGCCCGGCCTTTCCCGGCGCATCCCAGCGCGCTAAGCACTTCCCCATGATCCCTCGCTATTCCCGCCCCGAGGCGGCGGCCGTCTGGTCGGCCCAGAGCCGCTTTCGCATCATGTTCGAGATCGAGGCCCACGCCGCCGACGCCATGGCGGAGTTGGGAACGATCCCCAAGCTGGCCGCCCGGGCAATCTGGGAGCGGGGCGGGAACGCGGTCTTCGATCCCGACCGCATCGACGAGATCGAGCGCGAGACCAAGCATGACGTCATCGCTTTCCTGACCCGCGTCACCGAAATCGTCGGCCCGGAGGCGCGGTTCCTCCACCAGGGCATGACCTCCTCGGACGTCAACGACACCGCCCTCGCCGTCCAGCTCACCCGCGCCACCGATCTCCTGCTGGAAGACGTGGAGGTGGTGCTGGCGGCCCTCAAACGCCGCGCCTTCGAGCATCGCCTGACGCCTTGCGTCGGCCGCAGCCACGGCATCCACGCCGAGCCGACGACCTTCGGCCTCAAGCTGGCCGGTCACTACGCCGAGTTCGTCCGCGCCCGCGAGCGCCTGGCCATGGCCCGCTTCGAGATCGCCACCTGCGCCATCTCCGGCCCGGTGGGAACCTTCGCCAGCGTCGATCCTCGGGTCGAGGCCCATGTGGCCGAAAAGCTCGGCCTGCGCGTCGAGCCCATTTCCAGCCAGGTGATCCCGCGCGACCGGCACGCCGCCTATTTCGCCGCCCTGGCCGTGGTCGCCTCCTCCATCGAGCGGCTGGCGGTGGAGATCCGCCACCTGCAGCGCACCGAGGTCCTGGAAGTGGAGGAGCCCTTCGACGCCGGCCAGAAGGGCTCCTCGGCCATGCCGCACAAACGCAATCCGATCCTTTCCGAGAACCTCACCGGCCTCGCCCGCCTGATCCGCGCCGCCGTGATCCCGGCCCTGGAAAATGTCGCCCTGTGGCACGAGCGCGACATCAGCCACTCTTCGGTGGAGCGCGCCATCGCCCCGGACACCACCGTCCATCTCGACTTCGCCCTGCGCCGGCTGGCCGGCCTGATCGAGCGGCTGGTCGTCTATCCAGACAACATGGCCAGGAACCTCGATCGCCTGGGCGGCCTGGTCCATTCCCAGCGGGTGATGCTGGCCCTGACCCAGAAGGGCATGGCCCGCGAGGCCGCCTATGCGGCGGTGCAGGCGAACGCCATGAAGGTCTGGCGCGGCGAAGGGACATTCAGCGATCTGCTGAAGGCCGACCCCCAGGTGCGCCCTCATCTATCGGACAGCGAACTGGCCCACCTGTTCGACCCGGCGTGGCATTTCAAGCATGTGGATACGATCTTCGAGCGGGTGTTCGGAGACGTCGCGGCGGACTGAACGCCAGCGCGGTCTCAAACGCTCGCCAAGACCATCACGGCCGGAGCGCCGCGCGGCTGTCCGCAGGGACCTGGTCCCGCTCCGTCAGGCCGTAGTCCCTGACCACCTCGGCGATGCGCAGCCGATAGTCGGTGAAGACGCCGCCGCGTCCCTTGGCCTGGGTGGCGCGATGGGCGGGACGGTTACGCCATTCCCGCACCGCCGGTTCGTCGCGCCAGAACGACAGGGACAGCAGCTTGTCCGGCTCGGCCAGACTTTGGAACCGCTCGATCGACAGGAAACCGTCGATGGTGTCCAGCTCCGCGTGCAAGGCCGCCGCCAGGGCGAGGTAATGGTCCCGCTCGCCCTCGGCCGGCCAGACCTCGAAGATCACCGCGATCATCGGCGCGCCAGCGCGGCGGGAGGGGCCAGAACCCGCCGAAGGAAGATCCGATCCTCCCGCCGGATGAACTGTTCCTGCCTGGCGAACTCGAAGTTCGAACGGCCCTGAGGATCCTGGCTCAGACGGGCGCGGTAGGCCTCGTAGGCCGCCAGGCTTTCGATGTTATAGACGCCGTAGGCGATCGTGCTCGATCCCTCGTGCGGGGCGAAATAGCCGATCAGATCGGCCCCGCAGCGCGGAATCGCCTCGCCCCAGACGCGCGCGTACTGCTCGAACTGGGGCGCCTTGAAGGGGTCGATCTCATAGCGAATGAAACAGGTGATCATCGGGCCATGTCCTTGGGCTGCGAAACGCCGAGGCGGCTTAGCAGCTAGAGAGACACGAATGCTTCGGCCAGCGCCGAAGGGTGGCGGGTATGCGCCGCGGGCTCTCTACTCTCCCGCCTGCACCTGCCCTCGGGCGATGGCCAGGAACTCGTCCATCTTGGCGCGCACCTCGCCCTCGCGGACGGTGACCCCGGAGCCGGACAGATCCTGGGTGATCTTGCGCAACACGTCCTCGTCGCCGGGCTGCTCGAAATCGGCTTTCACCACAGCCCGGGCGTAGTCATCGACGTTCTCCAGGCCCATCAGCCCCGCCGCCCACTCGCCGAGCAGCCGGTTGCGCCTCGCGGCGGCGCGGAACTCCTGCTCCTGATCGTTGGCGAACTTCTTCTCGAAGCCCTTTTCCCGGTCGTCGAGGCTGCTCATGAGAATCCCGGTGGTCCAATGAAGGGGGCTCAATATCCCGCCGCGCGGCGGGGGGCAATCGCCGGCTAGAGCAGGATGGTTCGAGGCGGATTCGTCTCGAAGCTGAATTCTGCTATAACACTTTGAGTTTTGAGCTTGATTCAGACGTTTCCTCGAAACGTCATCAAGCTCCAACGCTGGCGGTCATACGACGTCGTGGAAACGCCGAAAATCGATCGCCCGCCGGCCTTTGGGGTCGGTGACGAAGATATCGGCCAACTGCCGTCCCCAGACGATCTCGTCGGGCGTATAGGAGGTTCGCGCGTGGATGGTCGAGACGAAGGTCTCGTCGAGCCCCTTCATCACCACCACGAGCTCGGCGCGCTTGGCCAGCAGGCTCTGAGCGGTTTCCCCGAACAGGGGACTGGTCTCGTCGACCCGGTGCATCACCTGCCAGGTCATGAAAAACAGCGGCGAGCGCGAGCGCAACACCGCCAGTTCGTCGAAGCGGCGCAAGAGGCCCCCCTCGGCGGTGGTGGCATCGTGCAGGAGGGTGACGCTGACCTCGGCCTCCACCACCAGGTTGCGCCGGCGATTGGCGGCCCGGAACATCAGGGTCGGCGCGCCGTCGAGCGGCGTGACCACCGCCCGGTCGGAAAACATGATGCGGGCGGTCGGGCGCGATATGCGGGCGAACAGCAGGCCGGTGGCGATGGCCAGATTGAACAGGCCGACAAAGGTCTCGCCGGTCGATACGGCGTTGCTATAGAAGCTCCTTGGCGACATCACCCCGTAGCCGAGCGTGCCCATGGTCTGCACCGAGAAGAAGAAGGCGTCGGCGAAATTGCCCGGGCGCGCGGCGGTCACGCCGCCGGGGTCCAACAGGTACAGGCCCGCGAACAGGGCGTTCACGGTCAGGAACCCCGCCGCCATCACCCCCAGAAACGCCGCCAGCGGCATGGTCAGCAGCACATGGTAGGCGTCCCGCCAGCCATCGCGCGGCAGGCCCAGATAGGGGAGCGTGCCGGCGCCCATGCGCGGGTAGGCAGCCTCGGAAACCTCGTCTTCGTCTTGCGCCATCGTCCTTCCCGAACAGCTCGCGGCGAGCTTCGCCAGATCGATCCCGGAAGCGCAAGGGGGGCAACGGTGCGTTTGCGTGGAGGCCGCTCATCGGCTAGGGTCGGCCAGCCCTGATGATGTCAGACGCGACACCGAGTCGGAACCCGCGCGCGGGACCTTGAGCGTCCGCGCGCGCTTTCATTTCCGAACACCGCCGCCTGGCCAAAGGAGGCTGAAAAAGAGCACCATGACCCGCCGCAAAAAGATCTACGAGGGCAAGGCCAAGATTCTCTACGAAGGCCCCGAGCCCGGCACCTTGATCCAGTATTTCAAGGACGACGCCACCGCCTTCGACGGAACGAAGAAGGCCATCCTCGAGGGCAAGGGGGTGATCAACAACCGAATCAGCGAATATGTGATGACCCGCCTGGGGGCCATCGGCATCCAGAATCACTTCATCAAGCGGATGAACCTGCGCGAGCAGCTCATCAAGGAGGTGGAGATCATTCCCCTGGAGGTAGTGTGCCGAAACGTCGCCGCGGGCTCCCTCTCCAAGCGGCTCGGCTTGCCCGAGGGCCAGGCCCTGCCGCGTTCGATCATCGAATTCTATCTGAAGGACGACAAGCTCGGCGACCCCATGGTGGCCGAGGAGCACATCACCGCCTTCAACTGGGCCCAGACCCAGGAGATCGACGACATGATGGCCACCACCCTTCGGGTGAACGACTTCCTCACCGGCCTGTTCGGCGCGGTCGGCATCACCCTGGTGGACTTCAAGGTCGAGTACGGGCGGGTGTGGGAAAACGATTTTTCCCACGTCATTCTGGCCGACGAGATCAGTCCCGACAGCTGCCGGTTGTGGGACTCGGCCACCAACGAGAAACTGGACAAGGACCGCTTCCGCCGCGATCTGGGCAATGTCATCGAGAGCTACACCGAGGTCGCCCGACGCCTAGGAATCATGAAGGAGATGCCAACGGTAATCCAAGGGGGGATGGCGTGAGGGGACGCCGAAATAACCTTCTCCCCTTGCGGGAGAAGGGTTGTTCAATGCGAGTGAAGGCATCCGTTTGAAAGCCACGGTCCACGTCTTCCTCAAGCCCGGCGTCCTGGACGTTCAGGGCAAGGCGGTTGAGAACGCCCTGCACGGGCTCGGCTGGACTGCGGTCGGCAATGTTCGCATTGGCCGTGTGATCGAATTCGACTTGCCGGGCGCCGATCACGCCGCGGCGGAGGCAGAGGTCAAGGCGATGTGCGAGCGGCTGCTCGCCAATCCGGTGATCGAAGGCTACCGCGTAGAGGTGACGTGAAAGCCGCCATCGTCGTCTTTCCCGGCTCCAATTGCGACCGCGACTGCAGGGTGGCCATCGAACGGTCCACTGGCGCGGCCGTGACCATGATCTGGCACCAGGAGACCGCCCTCCCCGCCGGACTCGACTTGATCGTCCTGCCGGGCGGCTTTTCCTACGGCGACTATCTGCGCGCCGGGGCGATGGCGGCGCTGTCGCCGGTGATGGCCGAGGTCCGCGCCGCCGCCGGGCGCGGGGTTCCGGTGGCGGGGGTGTGCAACGGCTTCCAGATACTGTGCGAAGCCGGCCTGCTGCCCGGCGCCCTGCTGCGCAACGCCGCCCTGAAATACGTCTGCAAGCCGGTCGCCCTGGAAGTCACCAATCTGCAGACCCGTTTCACCGCCGCTTTCGGCGACCGGCGGGAGGCGACCATGACCGTCGGCAACGGCGAGGGAAACTATTTCGCTAACGAAGCCACTCTCGATCGCCTGGAAGGGGAAGGCCGGGTGGTGTTCCGCTACCGCGACAATCCCAACGGCTCGGCCCGCGCCATCGCCGGCATCATCAACGAGGGCGGCAATGTGCTGGGCATCATGCCCCATCCGGACCGCGCCTTTGAAGGCGAATTGGGTTCGGCGGACGGGGCGCTCGTGTTCAAGAGCGCGATGGCGAGCGCCTGAAGAAAAAGGGGCGGCCCGTCCGGGCCGCCCCGAGTGCGCGACGCGATGGGGGGCTTAGCGCGACGCGGTTCCGATGTTGGCCGGCGCGGGGGCGGCCGTGTTGCACCGGGCCAAGGCGCCGGCGTCGAGGGCCTTGCGGTCGGCGGCGTAGGCGCTGATTCGGCCGACCTGTTTGGCCAGATCCTTGCAGGCGCTGACGCTGGCGGCGTCGTCGGGGGCCATGCCGGCGACGCAGGTTCCGGCCTCGCAGTTCCACACCGCATGGGCGGCGATGAGCTTGGCGTGACCGGCCTGGGGCGCCTCAAGGGTGGCGGTGATGCGGCCGTCGGCGCAAGCGGCGCCGGCCAGCGAAAGCGAGAAGACGGCGCAGGCCGTCGCGAGGGCGAGTTTCATTTGATAGAGCCTTCCGAGTTTCACGGGTTGAACCAAAGCGAGCACTGGGATCGACACGCGTCCTGTCCGAGGAGGCCGGCGGAACACCCGCCGGCGGCGCGAACCAGAACTTAACACTGAATAGATATCACTGATAACCCAGGATGCAAGCGAAATCTTAACGCCGTTAAAATTATTTCGCGAATACCGCCCGCCGAAGGTCCGGCGCGACCCGGAGGGAGGCCGAACGTCGGGCGATGGCGCAATCGCGCCGCGCTCGCTAAGAGACCCGCCATGACCGTCCCAGCCACCAAGACTCTCGCCGAGATGGCGCTCGAATACGGCCTCCAAACCGAGGAATACGACCTCATCGTCCGGCGCCTGAACCGCGAGCCCAACGCCTTGGAGCTGGGCGTCTTTTCGGTGATGTGGAGCGAGCACTGTTCCTACAAATCCTCGCGGCGGCATCTGGCCAAGCTCCCGACCAGCGGGCCCAGAGTGATCCAGGGGCCAGGCGAAAACGCCGGGGTGGTGGACATCGGCGACGGCCAGGCGGTGGTGTTCAAGATGGAATCGCACAACCACCCCTCGTTCATCGAACCCTATCAGGGGGCGGCCACCGGCGTGGGCGGCATCATGCGCGATGTCTTCACCATGGGCGCGCGGCCCATCGCGCTTCTGAACGCCCTGCGCTTTGGCGATCCGGCCCATCCCAGGACCCGGCGGCTGGTGGCCGGGGTGGTGGCCGGCATCGGCGGCTATGGCAATTGCGTGGGCGTGCCGACCCTGGGCGGGGAGACCAATTTCCACGCCGGCTACGACGGCAACATATTGGTCAACGCCATGTGCGTGGGCTTGGCCGACACCGACAAGATCTTCTATTCCGCCGCCCCGGCCGCCGGCCTGCCGGTGGTCTATTTCGGCTCCAAGACCGGCCGCGACGGCATCCATGGCGCGACCATGGCCTCGGCGCAGTTCGACGCGGACTCGGATGAGAAACGCCCCACCGTGCAGGTGGGCGATCCCTTCGCCGAGAAGCTCCTGATCGAGGCGACCCTGGAGCTGATGGCGTCCGGGGCGGTGGCCGCCATCCAGGACATGGGCGCGGCGGGGCTGACCTCCTCCAGCGTCGAGATGGCCGGCAAGGGCGCGGTGGGGATCGAACTCGATCTCGACCTCGTCCCCCAACGCGAAACCGGCATGACCGCCTATGAGATGATGCTGTCGGAGAGCCAGGAGCGCATGCTGGCCATACTGAAGCCTGGCCGGGAGGCCGACGGGCGGCGCATCTTCGACAAATGGGGCCTGGACGCCGCCACCATCGGGGCGACCACCGACACCGGCCACATCGTGCTGCGACACGGCGGCGAGGTGGTCTGCGATCTGCCTCTTGGCCCGCTCACCGACGACGCCCCGCTTTACGACCGGCCGTGGGTGGAACCCGCCCTCCAGTCGCGACTCGATCCCGCCACTGTCCCCGCGCCCGCCGACTGGCCGGCGGCGATCCTCAAGCTGATGGCCTCGCCCGACCTTTCCTCCAAGCGCTGGATCTGGGAGCAGTACGACCGTCACGTCATGGCCGATACCCTTGAGGACCCGGCCACCGGAGCCGACGCCGGGGTGGTCAGGGTGCATGGCTCGCGCAAGGCCCTGGCGCTGACCAGCGACTGCACCCCGCGCTATGTCGCCGCCGATCCCTATCAAGGGGGCAAGCAGGCGGTCGCCGAAGCCTGGCGCAACCTCACCGCCGTGGGCGCCGATCCCATCGCTGTCACCGACAACCTCAACTTCGGCAACCCCGAGCGTCCCGAAATCATGGGCCAGATCGTGCGCGCCATCGACGGCATGGGCGAGGCCTGCCGGGCGCTCGACTTCCCGGTGGTGAGCGGCAATGTCTCGCTCTACAACGAGACCAATGGGGCGGCGATTCCGCCCACGCCCACGGTGGGCGCTGTGGGCCTGCTGCCCGACTACGCGGCGCGGGCCGATTTCGCCTCCATGCGGGACGGCGACACCCTGCTCCTGATCGGCCTCAGCCACGGCGAGATGGGATCGAGCCTCTATCTGCGCGAGCTTCTGGGCCGCGAGGACGGCGCCCCGCCGCCGGTGGACCTCGCCCTTGAGCGCCGCAACGGCGACCTCGTGCGCGGCCTGATCCGCTCGGGCAGCCTGAGGACCGTGCACGATCTCTCCGACGGCGGCCTTGTCGTGGCGGCGGCGGAGATGGCGCTCGCCTCGGGAGTTGGCCTGACCCTCGACGCCACCAGCCGCGCCCACGCCCATGTCCTGCTGTTCTGCGAGGACCAGGGCCGTTACCTGATCGCCACCGACCGCCCTGAATCGATCGTCGCCGCCGCTCTGAGGGCAGGCGTCAACGTAGCCCCCGTCGGTCTCGCCGGCGGCCACGCCTTCGCCTCCGCCGATCTGTTCGCCATTCCCTTGGCCGAACTGCGCGAGGCCAACGAGGGGTGGATGCCGCGTTACATGGGCGACGCCTAGACCGCCGCCGCGCCGCTCGGCCTAAGGCGCCCCGGCCGCGATCCAGGCGACTTCGGTCAAAGCGCCCTGGTCGCGCAGAGTCGCGGTCGCCGCCCTGCGAACGTCCTCGCGGGTGGCGCTCTCGCAGCCGGTGGCGTTGGGCGCGAGGCTGATCGGACCAGCCGTCTTGCCGGGACAGGCAAAGGCGGCGCCGGACGCTCCGATCAGGCGGCCCTGATCGTCGCGCGCCAGCCTGGTCAGGGCGAGATAGAGGTGGCCGTCGTTGCTGTTGCCGACCTCGGCGATGACCGGATTGTCGCCGGCCATGGAAACCTCGGCGCGGTAGCTGTGGTCGAGGGCCGTGCCGCCGGGCCCGGGCCGAGTGCGCACCACCACGGCGGCGCCGCGGCTGATCCAGAACGGCGAGGCGCATTTGGGCCACGCGCCGATATCGACCAGGCTGGGCTTTCGACATCCCGGATCGAGAATGGCCCACAGGCCCTCGGCGGGCCTGGGTGTCGATGGCCGCCGCCACAAGGCGAGGCGTGGCCCCGTCGCGCATGCGGCCAGCGCCATGGTCAGGGCGAGAATGAAAAGCCGTCGCGTCAACGCCTGAACCCTCCAGCAGGCTCAATGCAGCGAGTCGGCGCGTCCATGGGCGCCCCAAATTCGCGCCTCATATTCGTGCTAGCTTCGCCGCGCGCCATCGCCACGACCCGACTTCTTGAGGAATCCCCCATGCCCATGCCCCTCGCCGAACTCGAGGCCCATTTGCGCGCCGCCTTTCCCGACGCCCAGATCGCCATCGACGATCTGGCCGGCGACGGCGATCACTATCGGGCCCGCATTGTCTCGGCCGCCTTCGCGGGTTTGGGGCGGGTGCGCCAGCATCAGCTGGTCTATGCCGCTCTGGGGGGCAGGATGGGGGCCGAATTGCACGCCCTGGCCCTCGAAACCGCCGCGCCGCCGTCGGCCCCGGAGCCGCCCGCCGCTTGACCGGGAGGTCCCCGCTCCCTAGCTCTGTGATCCCAAAGCCTTCGCCCGTCGCCAAAGAGTCCGCCTCCCATGACCGACACCGTCCAAGCCCCGCTCGCCCATGAGTTCATCGCCAAGACGGTGGCCGACCATCCGGTGGTGCTGTTCATGAAGGGGACGCCCGAGCAGCCAGGCTGCGGCTTTTCGGCCGTGGTGGCGCAGATACTCGATCACCTGGGCGCCGAGTTCGTGGGCGTCAACGTGCTGCAGAACGACGAGCTGCGCCAGGGAATCAAGAGCTTTTCCGACTGGCCGACCGTTCCCCAACTTTATGTCAAGGGCGAGTTCGTCGGCGGCTGCGACATCGTGCGCGAGATGTTCCAGTCGGGCGAACTGAAGGGCCTGCTGGCGGAGCAGGGTCTGCTGGCGGCGTAACTCGATATTACGACGCGTAGAACTCGATGACCAGGTTGGGTTCCATCTTCACCGGATAGGGCACCTCGGCCAGCTCCGGGGCGCGGATGTATTTGGCGGTCATGGCCTTGGGATCGACCTCGACGTAGTCGGGGATGTCGCGTTCGGCCAGTTGGAGGGCTTCCAGCACCAGGGCCATGTTGCGCGAGCGCTCGCGCACCTGGA
>JBDTIW010000218.1:0-2911 GCA_039936215.1 Caulobacteraceae bacterium
GGCGCGCGCTCCCAGGCGTTGGCCGCCTCCAACTGTCGTCTCGCCTCCTCCTCCATAGAACGTCCGTTGGCGACGGCTCGCGCCTTCAATCGCACGACCGTTTCGTCGTCCAGCTTGCGGATTGTTATGGAGGCCATGACCTTGTTCCACTGCTAGCGTTATGCTGGCATCCAAGGCTCGGCTGATCAATCCAGATGGCCCCCCAACCCCGCCGCCGCCAGGGCCGCCGCCTGCCGTTCGGCCAACGCCGCCTCCGAGAAGCCCTCCAGCGAGGCCTCGAACAGGCGACGCCAGTTGAGGGCCGCGTCAAGGTGCAGGAAGGCGGAGCCCAGGCCGATGGCGGCGCGGTCCATGAACACGAACTCGCGGGGGATGGTCACCGGCCCCTTCTCCTCCAGGGCGCGCTTGACCTGGAAGGCCTCGCGGCGGCCGTAGGCGCCCGGCGCGATGCCGTCGGCGACGGTGCGCACCCGGTCGTCGAGGAGAGGGCCGTAGATGAAGCGGGCCCAGATGCCGAGCACGTCCATCAGATCATCGGTGAGCCCGGCGAAACCCCAGGCGCGGTAGGCCGCCGCTTCGCCGACGCGGTCGCCGGCCACCATGGCCCGGAAGAGCTTGACCACCCCGCCCACGAAGGTTGGTGGAAAGACGCGGATGCAGCCGAAGTCCAGCAGGTTGAGGCGCCCGGCCCCGTCGGTGAAGCTGTAGTTGCCCAGATGCGGATCGCCATGGATGACGCCGATCTTGATCAACGGCGTCCACCAGGCCTCGAACAGAAGCGCGGCGACGCGGTTGCGGGTCTCCTGGTCGGCGCTTTTGAAGCTCTGGAGGCCGCGCCCCTCCAGCCATTCCATGGTCAAGAGCCGGCCGGTGGAGAGGTCGGCGTCCGGGGCCGGGACGGCGATGTCGGGGCGGCCCTCGAAAAAGGCGCGGTAGAGGCGCATGGCGGCCGCTTCATGCTGATAGTCGAGTTCCTCGTGCAGGCGCTCGGAAATTTCGGCGGCGATCTCGCGGGTGTCCACGGCGCCGAAAAGCTGGCGGCCGAGGCCGAGCAGAAGGCGAAGCTGGCTCAGGTCGCTCTCCACCGCGCTCAGCATCTCGGGATATTGCAGCTTGGCGGCCAGGGTCCGGCCGTCGTGGGCGGTCGCCCGGTGAACCTGGCCCAAAGAGGCGGCGGCGGCGGGCATGAGGTCGAAGGCGGCGAAGCGCGAGGCCCAGTCCAGGCCCAGTTCGGCGTTCATGCGCCGGCGCACGAAGGCCGGTCCCATGGCCGGGGCGTTGGTCTGAAGTTCGGTGAGCTCGGCGGCGAACTCGGGCGGCAGCAGGTCGGGAACGGTGGCGAACATCTGGGCCACCTTCATCAACGGTCCCTTAAGGCGGCCGAGCGCCTCCTTGAGGGCACGAGCGTTGCGCGCCTCCGCGTCGCCGGCGCCGAAAAGGGCGTTGGCCCCAAAGCTGGCGACCGCGCCGGAAAGCCCCGCGCCCACCTTGGCGAAGCGGGCCACCCGGCCGCTCAGGCGATCGCGCTCCGCATCCTTGGCGCCGTCACGATCCATGGGAGGGTCCGGATAGTCCTTCGTGCAGGGCGCGGGTCTCGGCGCGCAGGCGGATGGCCAGAATGGCCGCGTTGGCCAGGGAAAAAGCGACCGCGAAAGGGACAAGGCCGAATGCCAGGGGCAGGATCGCGATCTCGCCGGCCACGACCATATAGTTGGGGTGCGGCAGGAAACGATAGGGGCCGCGCCGAATGAGCGGCTCACCCGGCAGGACGATGATCCGGGTCGTCCAGCGCCCGCCCAGGCTGGCGATCACCCAGACGCGCAAGGCTTGCAGGACGGCGAAGGCCGCCAGCCAAGGCCAGATGACGGGCTTGTTCCAGGCCAAAATCCACAGCCCCGCCAGCCACGCTCCATGCAGGAGGACGAGCAGGGGATAGTGGTCCGCCCCGAATTCCCGCCCGCCCCGCGCCAAGAGCCGTCGGGTGTTGCGCCGCGCCAGGACAAGCTCGCCCAGCCTTTGCGCCGTGACGAGGGTAAGGACGACGATCGAGGCGATCACGCCGCGAGGGACACGCAACTGGCGGTGAAACCGGGGCCGAGCGCACTCATCACCAGGCGGGGCTTCGCAGGATCGGCCAGCACCCGCTCGAGAACGAAAAGGGCGGTGGGGGCCGACATGTTGCCGTGATCGGCCAGCACCTCGCGCTCGCGGTCGAGAGCGCCTTGGCCGAGGCCGAGCGACGCCTCCAAAGCCTCGATCACCTTGGCCCCGCCCGGATGGCAGACGAAACGATCGACGTCCTCCAGGCCAAGCCCCATGCGCGCCAGAATGCCCTCCATGGCCCCGCGCAGGTTGGCGGTGGCGAAGGCCGGGATCGAACGGTCGAAGATCACCCCGAACCCCTGCGGATCGACGTTCCAGCCCATGACGTCGATGGTATCCGGCCAGGTATGCTCGCCCGCGGCCTCCACGGTGCGCAAGCCCTGGCCGGCACCGGCGCAAAGCACGCAGGCCGCCGCCCCGTCGCCGAACAGGGCGGTGGCGACCATGTTGGCGGGGGTCAGTTCGTCCAACCGGGCGGCCAGGGTGCACAGCTCCACGCAGACGAACAGCACCACCGACCCCGGGGCCGCCTTGGCCAGCCGCGCCGCCACCGAAAGACCGGTCACCCCGCCGGCGCAGCCCAGGCCGAACACCGGCACGCGGGATACGTCGTCCCGGAACGCCATCCGCCCCATGGCCCGCGCTTCGAGGCTCGGGGTGGCGATGCCGGTGGACGAGACAGTGACGATGGTGTCGATCTCGCCGGCCGTCAGCCCGGCCCGCGCCAGGGCTTTTTGCGCGGCGTCCACGAACAGGTCCGTTGCCCCGGCCAGATAGGCCGCCGTCCGCTGCGGCCAGCTTCGCGGCT
>JBDTIW010000219.1:0-3335 GCA_039936215.1 Caulobacteraceae bacterium
CCTGAGCGGCTGCGCGGCGGAAGTGGCGGCCGTCGTCGCGCCGGAACGGGTGATCGTCGCGGTCGCGCCAATAGAAGGAACGGCCGCGCCAGTAGCCGTCGTAGATCGGCCCGTAGAAGCCGTCGTAATAGCCGTCATAGGCGATGTTGACGCCGACGCCGGGGCCGCCACCATAGTAGCCAGGGCCTCCGGCGCAGCCGACCAGCAGGCCGAGCGCCGCCAAGGCGCCGACGATCGAGGTGCGATTCATGTCCGCAATCCTTTCAGGTAAACGTGTCCCAAGTCGCGGCAACGCTTGAAGGGTCTGAAAGGATGCACGAATGCCCGGGCACGGGCGCCTAGAACGGCACGTCGGTCTTCACCGGGGCGCCGGGCGGGGCTTCGTCGGGGGCGGCCTTGGCGGGGGCGGGCGGCTTCTCGCTGGTCGAGGTCAGGATATCGTCGATGTTGCCGGCCGGCTTGGAGGGCTTGGCCTGGATTTCCTGGGCGGCGGCGGTCTTGGCGGCGATGGCGTCGGCCTTGGCCTGATCGGCGGCCACCTGGTCGGGCGTGGGCTCGTCCTTGGCCGGTTCGGGGGCGGCCACTGGCGGCGGCAGATCGACGATCGGCTTGGCGGTCAAGGTGTCGTCGCCCGGCGTGCTGGCCGTCGGCCCCGCCCCCAGGTCCGGCGCCCCGGCTTCCCGCCAGGCGGCGCGCAGGCCGAGCGCCACGCCCGCCACGGCCAGGGCCACCAGCAGCGCGCCCGCCCCATAGGCGAGGGACCTCGGCGGCAGGGAGACCGGGCCGTTCTCGGTCCAGGCGTTGGTCATTGGGTAAACTCCCGAAGGCGAAGCGGGGCCATTCTAGCGCGGCGGCCGGCCGCCGAACATGCCCAAATTGCCGACGATGGCCGGGCCGGCGGCGCTGGCCATGGTTACGCGTTGGCGCCGGCGCGCGAGCCGTGCAAGATGGTTCGCGCCACCCGTTTCGGAGACAGCCGATGAGCCAGTCCAATCGCCAGATCGTCCTGGCGCAACTCCCCGAGGGCCGGCTCGGCCCTGAGCATTTCCGCCTGACCGAAGGCGCCGTCCCGGCGCCCGCCGAGGGCGAAGTTCTGCTCAAGACCCTCTATGTATCCCTGGACGCCGCCAACCGCGCCTGGATGCAGGGCGCCACCTACCGCTCGGCCCTGAAGGCCGGCGACGTGATGGCCGGCGGGGCGCTGGCCGAGGTGGTGGAATCCCGGGCGGCGGGCCTTTCCCCCGGCGACCTGGTGTTCGCCGACACCGGCTGGCAAGACCATGCCGCCCTGCCGGCCCGCCACCTGACCGCGCTTCCGCGCCTGGAGCCGCTCACCCATCTGCTCAGCGTCTATGGGATCGCCGGCCTCACCGCCTATTTCGGCCTCATCGAATGCGGCCGGCCCAAGGCCGGCGAGAGCGTGGTGGTGTCGGCGGCGGCCGGATCGGTGGGATCGCTGGTCGGCCAGATCGCCAAGATCAAGGGCTGCAAGGTGGTGGGGATCGCCGGCGGGGCGGCCAAATGCGCCCTCCTGACCGGCGAACTCGGCTTCGACGCGGCGGTGGACTACAAGGCCGGCGACCTTCGCCGCGCCCTGCGCGCCGCCTGTCCGGACGGCATAAATGTCTATTTCGACAATGTCGGGGGCGAGGTGCTGGAGGCCGCCCTGTTCAACATGGCGACCCACGGCCGTATCGCCTGCTGCGGGGCGGTTTCGCAATACGATGGCGCCGCGCCGCCCTACGGCCCGCGCGGTGTGCCGGGCCTCATCGTCACCAAGCGCCTGACCCTGACCGGCTTCGTGGTCATGGACTTTTATGAGAAGCGCGGCGCCGCCCTGGCCGAGCTGAAATCGTGGGTCGATGACGGCCGGCTCAAGGTGCGCGAGGATGTCATCGACGGCCTGGAAAACCTGCCCGCCGCCCTGATCGGTCTGCTGGCCGGCGACAACGTCGGCAAGCGGATGGTCAAGGTCCGCTGAGACGACGATGCCGACGCCGGGGGGCCGAAAAATCGCGCTGATCACCGGGATTACCGGCCAGGACGGCGCCTATCTGGCGGAGTTTCTTCTGGCCAGAGACTATGTGGTCCATGGCCTCAAGCGCCGGTCGTCGTCGTTCAACACCGGGCGCATCGATCATCTCTATCAGGACCCGCACGAGGCCGATCCGCGCTTCGTGCTTCACTTCGGCGACATGACCGACGCCACCAATCTGATTCGCATCGTCCAAACCGTGCGGCCGGACGAGATCTACAACCTGGCCGCTCAGTCCCATGTGCAGGTCAGCTTCGAGACGGCGGAATACACCGCCAACGCCGACGGCCTGGGTCCCTTGCGGCTCCTGGAAGCAATCCGCCTGCTGGGTCTTGGCGGAACCTGCCGCTTCTACCAGGCCTCCACCTCCGAGCTCTACGGGAACGCCGCGGTCGCGCCGCAGAGCGAGACCACCCCCTTCGCGCCGCGCAGCCCTTATGCGGCGGCCAAGCTCTACGCCTATTGGACGGTGGTGAACTATCGCGACGCCTACGGCCTGCACGCCTCCAACGGCATCGCCTTCAACCATGAAAGCCCCATCCGCGGCGAGACCTTCGTCAGCCGCAAGATCACCCGCGCCGTGGCGGCCATTCATCTGGGCCGGCAGGATCGCCTGTTCCTGGGCAATCTCGACGCCCGCCGCGACTGGGGCCATGCCCGTGACTACGTCAAGGCCATGTGGGCGATGGTCCAGCGGGACCGCGCGGACGACTATGTCCTCGCCACCGGGCAGGCCCATTCCGTGCGCGCGTTCGCCGAGCGGGCCTTCACGGAAATCGGCGTCACCCTGGTCTGGCGAGGCTCTGGCGCCGACGAGGTGGGCGTCGACCAGACGAGCGGTCGGGTTCTGGTGGAAGTCGATCCCCGCTATTTCCGGCCCACCGAGGTGAAAAATCTGGTCGGCGACGCCGGCAAAGCCCGGCGCGTCCTGGGCTGGGAGCCCAAGATCGGCCTTGACGCCCTGATCGCCGAAATGGTGCGCGAGGACCTGGCCGGCGCGGCGCGCGATCCGCATCTCCGATGACCGCCGATGGCGCCGCAACGCCGATGCTCTGGCCGCTGGCCATGGACACCTGGGGCGAGGCCGAGCGTCGCGCCGCCATCGCCGTGATCGAAAGCGGTCGCACCACCATGGGCCCCAAGGTGCGGGACTTCGAGGATCGCTTCGCGGCCATGTTCGGGGCAAGATACGCGGTGATGGTCAATTCCGGTTCGTCAGCCAATCTGCTGGCCGTGGCGGCGCTGTTCTTCACCAAGCCACCCAGGGCTCGCGCCGGCCAGGTGGCCGTGGTTCCCGCCG
>JBDTIW010000220.1:0-3765 GCA_039936215.1 Caulobacteraceae bacterium
AAGCCGTCGGCCACAGCCCGCTACGCGGCCCACTTCGTCATGCGGCTGCTCACCGACGCGGGCCTGCCGGATGGGGTGATCAATCTCGTCTACGCTGATCCGGCCCTGGCCTCGGATATCGCCCTGGGGAGCCGCGACCTGGCGGGGGTGCATTTCACCGGTTCGACCGGCGTCTTCAACGACATCCTGCGCCGCGTCGGGGCCGGGTCCTACCGCAACTATCCGCGCGTGGTCGGCGAGACCGGCGGCAAGAACTTCATCCTGGCCCACAAGAGCGCCGATGTCGCCGCCCTGGCCACGGCGATCGTCCGGGGGGGCTACGAATACCAGGGCCAGAAATGCTCGGCCGCCTCGCGCGTCTTCATTCCAAAGCGGCTGTGGCCGGAACTGCGTGACCGGCTGGTGGCGCAGATCGAGACCATCCGCATGGGCGATGTGGCCGACTTTCGCACCTTCATGGGCGCGGTGATCGACGCGCGGGCCTTCGCGCGCCTTTCCGCCGCCCAGGACGAGGCGCGCGGGGCGCCGGGCGTCAAGATCCTCGCCGGCGGGACGGCGGACAAGGCGAAGGGCTATTTCGTCGCCCCCACCCTTCTGGAGGTGGACGATCCGCGCTCGCGGTTCATGAAGGAGGAGTTCTTCGGCCCCATCGTCTCGGCCCACCTCTATGACGACGACCGCTATGACGAGGTGCTCACCCTGATCGACGAGACCAGCGACTACGGCCTGACCGGCGCGGTGTTCGCCGCCGACGTGGCCGCCGTCGCCGCCGCGTCGGACCGCCTTCGTCATGCGGCCGGCAACTTCTACATCAACGACAAACCCACCGGCGCGGTGGTCGGCCAGCAGCCGTTCGGCGGGGCGCGGGCGTCGGGCACCAACGACAAGGCCGGCTCGATGTGGAACCTGGCCCGCTGGGTTTCGCCCCGCACGGTGAAAGAGACCTTCGTTCCGCCCACGGACCATCGCTACCCGTCCATGGCCGAGGGCTGACGGTCGCCACGAGCACGCCCTACCCCACCGGCAGCGGTATGGCGGTGGTGTGCTTGAGCTCTTCCATGGCGAAGGTGGAACTGACGTCGGACAGGCGGACGCCGCGGATCAGGCGCTTGTAGACGCCGTCATAGGCGGCGATATCGGCCACCTTGATCTTGAGCAGATAGTCGATGTCGCCGCTCATGCGGTAGAACTCGACGATCTGCGGGATGCGCCTGACGACGGCCGTGAATTCCGCCAACCAGGCGTCGGAATGCTCGGCGGCGCGGATGGTGACGAACACGGTGACCCCGGCCCCCAGGCGGTCGGCGTCCAGCAGCGCCACGCGCCGCAGGATCAAGCCATCCTCCTCCAGGCGCTTGATGCGCCGCCAGCAGGCGTTCTGCGAGAGGTGGACGCGCTGGCCCACCTCGCCCATCGACAGGGAGGCGTCCTCCTGCAACACGCCCAGAATGCGCAGGTCGATGGCGTCCAGGGGCGGCCCAGTCGGGGGTTTCATCCCAACAAACTACAGATTTTTGGTCAAATTTGGGAAAAATTATCGTGATTCGTCCCATAGACTCCCACCGCTGAACGTAATCTTGGGATCGAATCCATGCTTCGCCGCCTGTTCCTGAACCACCCCGCCGCGATGAACGAGACCTATGGCGAGCACATGGGCGTCGCCCTGTCGTTCGCCGGGCGGCTTTTCGCCGCCTCGGCCGCCTGCGCGGTTCACGCCCTCGTCCCCGGCCTCTTCGTCACCACCGGCAGCCGCGCCATCGCCGATCTGAACACGCGCCTGGTCGAGGGCCGCCGGTCGGCGACCGCCCGCGGCGTCATGGCGGGGACCTACTCGATCTGATCTCGACGACGGCGGCTCTACAACGCCAGGTCGGGCGCCAGCACCGTGGCCCCGTCCTGTCTCAGGCGCGCCTGCCGCAGATCGCCGATAGCGGCCTGGGCGACGGGCTCGCGGGCTAGAGAGAGGGCGCCGGACACCAGGCGCGCCCCGTCCGCCCCCGCCCCGAACAGGTCGCGAAGCGCCTCGAACGGCGATTGGCGGGCATTGAAGGATTCCAGCCTGGCCTCGCCCTTGATCCCGGCCAGGGCCTTGGCGAAATCCACCGCCTGATAGAAGCCGCCCAGGGCGTCCACCAGGCCCAAATCCCTGGCCTGAACGCCGGTCCATACCCGGCCCTTGGCGATCTCGCGCACCCGCTCCGGCGTCAGGCCCCGTCCCTGCGCCACCCGGCCGACGAAGCCGTCGTAGATGGCGTCCATCCAGGCGGAAAAAGCGGCGCGTTGCGGCGCGCTCATCGGGGTGGCCATGGAAAAGGCGTCCGCGTAGTCGCCGCCCACCTTGATCCCGCGCACATCGACCCCGAACCGCGCCAGCGCCCCGCCCAGGGCGAACTTGCCGCCGAACACGCCGATGGAGCCGGTCAGGGTGGTCGGCTGGGCGACGATGCGCGAGGCCTGGGAGGCGATCCAGTAGCCTCCCGACGCGCCATAGGTCCCCATGCTCACCACCACCGGCTTGCCCGCCGCCTTGGCCGCCCGCACGGCGGCGAGGATCTGCTCGGAGGCGGTGTCGGACCCGCCGGGGGAGGAGACGCGGAACACGATGGCCTTGACGTCCGGATCGTCGATGGCCTTGTAGAAGGCCTTGGCGATGTCGTCGGAACCGATGATCTGGCCGCCGCTCAAGGGGCTGGCCGGGCCGCCGTGGCCGGTCATGATCTCGCCCTCGGCCGAAATCACCGCCAAGGTGGGCGCGCCGGCGGGCTCGGGGGCGCGGCCCCGGGCCGCGTAGTCGTCGAACTCCACCAGCCGGGCGCCGTCGCCGGCCGTGGCCAGGATGGCGCGCTCGGCCTCCTTGACCTGGCCCACCCGGTCGATGAGGCCCTTGGCCTTGGCGACGTCGGCCGAATAGGGGCCGGCCTCGATCGCCGCTCTCAGCGTCGCTGGGACCATGGCCCGATCGGCCGCCGCGGCGGCCACGGCGCTCTCATAGACCGACCCCATCCACGACAGCTCCGACTGCCGATGGGCCGGCGTGTAGTCGTCGTAGAGGTAGGGGTTGACCGCCGTCTTGTACTCGTAGCGCTGCTGATAGTCGGCGACGACGCCGTGGGCATCGAAGAAGCGCTTGAAGAAGATGTTCTGGCGCGCCACCCCGACCGCCTGGAACGACGAAGCCGGCTGCATCCACAGATCGCCCGAAGCCGCCGCCAGCTCATAGGTCGAGGCGACCTGGCCTTGGGCGTAGAGGCCCTGGCTGAAGGCGAGGATGGGTTTGCCGGCGGCGCGGAAGCGCTTGAACGCGCCGCGCAGCTCATCGGCCGCCGCCGGCGCCATACCGGCTTCGGGCAGGCGAACCAGCAGGCCCCCCACCCGTCCGTCGCCCTGGGCGCGTTGCAGGGTCTCCTCGATCCCCATCACCGACAAGCCCTTGCCCTCCAGCACGGCGAAGGGGCTCCGGGCCTCCTGGTCCGACAGGCCGGAGCGCAGGTCGAGCACCAGCACATTGCGCGCCGCCATGGGTCCCGGCCGCGTCGCCCCCACCGCCAGGGCGAAAAGGAACAGGGGCGCGGCGACCGCGAACAGCGCCAGTCCGACAAACACGCCGGCCACCGTGGTGAGAAACTGCTTCATCTATCAAGGGACCGGGAAAAGTGGTCGGAGTGGCAGGATTCGAACCTGCGACCCCCGCGTCCCGAACGCGGTGCTCTACCAGACTGAGCCACACTCCGACGATTGGAGCGCGGCTTATAGAGGAGGGGTCGG
>JBDTIW010000221.1:0-10602 GCA_039936215.1 Caulobacteraceae bacterium
GCCCCGACGATGATGAAGGCGCCGAAGGCCAGATAGAACCACGACAGATCCAGCAGGGCGCGCTTGAAGATCGGAAAGGCGACGGAGGTGGAAAGGCTCGCGCCCTCCGGCGAAGGCTGGCCGAAGCGTATCATCAGGAAGACGGCCACGATGGCGACGGCCGCTTCCACCGCCAGCCGCATCCGCCCCGAGACGCCGGCGGTGGTCTGGCGGGTCACCTTGGCGTAGTCGTCCATGAAGCCCAGGGCGCCGAAGGCCACGGTCACCATGAGCACCACCCAGACATAGATGTCGCCCAGATCCGCCCACAGCAGGGTGGCGACGGCGATGCCGGCCAGGAACATCAGTCCGCCCATGGTCGGCGTGCCGGCCTTTTCGAGAATGTGCCGCTCGGGGCCGTCGGCGCGGATCGGCTGGCCCTTGCCCTGCTTGGCGCGCATCCAGCGGATGAACCGCGAGCCCATGGCCACCACCACCAGCTGGGAGGTGGCCACCGCCATGCCGCCCCGGAACGTGAGGTAGCGCAACAGGTTGAGGCCCGGAATGTCGATGTGGCGGGCGGTCAGGTGCTCGTAGAGAAGATAGAGCATTCCCTTCAGGCCTCCACGCGCGCGGTATCGAGGGCGGCCAGGGCGCCCACCAGGAGTCCGGCCTTGGAGGCCTTGGAGCCCTTGACCATCACCACGTCGCCCGCCTCCAGCGCCTCGATCAGGCGAGGGGCCAGTTCGGCGGCGGTGGGCGTCCAGGCGCCCCGGCGGCCGGGCGGCAGGGCCATCCACAGGGCCCGCATGGCGGGACCGGCGCAGAACACCAAGTCCACGCCGGCCGTCTCGATGGGGACGGCCAGGTCGGCATGGCGCGCATCCGACGAGTCGCCCAACTCCACCATGTCGGTGAGGACGACGACGCGGCGCGGCGCGCCCGGCCGCGCGCCCAGGGCGGCCAGGGCGGCGGCCATGGAGACCGGGCTGGCGTTGTAGCTCTCGTCGATCACGGTGACGGGTCCGCGAGACGCGCGGACCACGCGCTCGGCGCCGCGGCCTTCCAAGGGCTCGAAGGCGGCCAGGGCGGCGAGGGTCATGTCGAGATCGACGTCGAGGGCCTGGAGCATGAGCAGGGCGCACAGGCTCATCGGGCCCCAGTGGGCGGCCGACTGGCGAAGGGGGAATTCGACGCATTTGCCGTCGATGGCCGCTTCCACCGAAGCGCCGCCGGGGGCGGGCGAAAAACGCAGGAGCCGGGCGTCGGCGCCCTTGGCCAAACCAAAGCTGTGCGGCTTGGCGCCGGCCCGGCGGGCCTCGCCCTTGAGATAGTCGTACCAGCGGTTGTCGGCGTTGAGCACCGCGACGCCGCCGCGCTCCACGCCCTGGAAGATTTCCGCCTTGGCCCTGGCGACTCCCGCCTCGCCGTCGGCGAAATTCTCCAGGTGCGCCGCCTCGACATTGGTGACGGCCACCACGTGGGGCTGGACCATGCGGACCAGGGGGGCGATCTCGCCAGCGTGGTTCATGCCAATCTCGAAGACGGCGCGCTCGGTGTCGGCGGGCATCCGGGCCAGGGTGAGGGGGACGCCGATGTGGTTGTTGTAGGACTTCACCGAGCCGTGGGCGCGGCCGGCGCGGGCCAGGCCGGCGCGAACGACCTGGGTGACGCTGGTCTTGCCCACCGAGCCGGTGACCGCGCCGCGCCGGGCTTGGGGGGCGCGGGTGCGGGCCGCTTCGCCGAGGTGTTCCAGCGCCTTTTGGGTATCGTCGACGACGACGCGGGGACCGTCGCCGGGCCGGGCGGCGAGGACGCCGGCCGCGCCGGCGCCCAGGGCGGCGGGGATGAACCCGTGGCCATCGCGCTCGCCGGCCAGGGCGACGAAGAGGTCTCCGGGGACCAGGGTGCGAGTGTCGATGGAGACCCCGGTCGCCGCGAAGGGCGCGCTTACCCGCCCGCCGGTGGCGGCGGCGATGTCGTCCGAGATCCACAGGGGGGCGGTCATGGCGCTTCCTCCCTCCCATTCTGGGGAGGGACAGACGGCGAAGCCGTCAGGGCGGGGGAGGCTGGACCACCAACGACATTTGCGGGCTTCACGAGACTTCCCCACCCGTCCTCTCGCTTCGCTCGAAGCCACCCTCCCCAGAAGGGGAGGGAGGATTTAGGCCCAGCGCCGCCCGGGTTTCTTCGACGTCGTCGAAGGGGTGGGTTTCAGCGCCGACGATCTGGCCCTGTTCGTGGCCCTTGCCGGCGACCACCAGGATGTCGCCGGCTTCCGACAGGGCGACGGCGGCGCGGATGGCGGCGCGGCGGCCCTCGATCTCGCGAAGGCCCTGTCCGCCGGCCATGATTTCGGCCCGGATGGCGGCGGGGGACTCGGAGCGGGGGTTGTCGTCGGTGACGATGGCAACGTCAGCCAGGTCGGCGGCGATGGCGCCCATCAAAGGCCGCTTGCCGCGATCGCGGTCGCCGCCGGCCCCGAAGACGACGATCAGGCGGCCGGCGGCGTGAGGGCGCAGGGCCGTGAGGACGGCGGCCAGGCCGTCGGGGGTGTGAGCGTAGTCCACATAGGCCTCGCCGCCGCCGGTTCGCGCCCCGACGCGCTGCAGGCGTCCCGGCGCGCCTTCGATGTGCTCCAGGGCGGCCAACACCGCGCGCGGCGCCTCGCCGGCGGCGATGCAAAGGCCGGCGGCGACCAGGGCGTTGGCAGCCTGGAAGGCGCCGGCCAGAGGCAAGGGAACCTCATGGACCTCGCCCCAGGCGGCGATCTTCAGGCGCTGGCCGCCGGGCAGCACGGCGCGGCCGGTCAGGGTCAGGCTTTGGCCCATGGCGCCCACCGAGATGATGGTGTGGCCGGCGGTGACGCAGGCCGCGGCGAAGGCCGGGTAGGCGTCGCTGTCGGCGTTGAGCACGGCCGGCGCGCCGCGCGGCAGCAGGGTCTCGAACAGGCGCAGCTTGGCGGCCCGATAGACGCCCATGGTTCCGTGATAGTCGAGGTGATCCTGGGTAAGGTTGAGAAAGCCGGCCGCGGCGAGCCGGACCCCGTCCAGGCGCCGCTGATCGATGCCGTGCGAAGAGGCCTCCAAGGCCAGATGGGTCACCCCGCGATGAGCGAGGTCGGCCAGGAGCTTGGCGACGTCGGCGGCGTCGGGGGTGGTGAGGCCCGGAGGCGTGAGCTGCGCCTCGCCGGCGGTGACGCCGAGGGTCCCCATGCTCGCCGAGGCGCGGCCGAGGCGAGCGAAGATCTGGCGGCAGAAGGCGGCGACCGAAGTCTTGCCGTTGGTGCCAGTGACGGCGACGCAGACTTGCGGCTGGGCGCCGTAGAATGCGGCGGCGGCCAGGGCGTAGACACGGCGCGGATCGTGAACGGTGACGACCGGCGCGCCGACGCCGGGCAGATCGGCTCCGGCCAGGATGGCCGCGGCGCCCGACGCCAGGGCCTGGGGCACGAAGCATTTGCCGTCCGCCCTCGCTCCCGGCAGGGCGGCGAACAGGAAGCCGGGTCGCACGCGCCGGCTGTCGGCGGTCACGCCCAGGATCGGCGGATCGACGGCCAGGTCGCGCTGGACGAGATCGGAAAGGCGGAGCGCGCTCATCAGTCCCGGCCCACAACCGCGTCGGGGTCGATGGCCGCCTTGGGATCGGCGTCGTGGGGCGCGATCACCCGGGGCACGCCGAGCAGGGGGGCGATGCGCGCGATGACCCGCCCGGCGATCGGCGCCGAGACCACCCCGCCAGTGGTGAACCCGCCAGTCTCGGCCGTGGGATGCGGCTCGTCCATCATGATCAGGACATAGTAGCGGTCGGCGGTGAACGGCCCGTCGGTGGGAAAGATGGCGGCGAAGGAGGCGAGGTTCTTCTTGCCGCCGCTATAGTGGCCGCCCACCAGCTTGGTGGCCGTGCCGGTCTTGCCGCCCACCCGATAGCCCGACACGTCGGCCTTGCGGCCGGTGCCGATCAGGGCGTTGAGGCGCATGAGGTTGAGCATGGTGCGCGAGGTGGAGGCGGCGATCACCCGCCGCCCGCGGGCCGGCGCCTGCCCCGGCTCCAGTTTCTTCAAGGTCAGCGGTCGATAGACGCCGCCGTTGAGGATCGAGGTCATGCCGGTGGCGATGGCCAGGGGCGAGATCGAGATGGCGTGACCGAAGGCGGTGGTGGCGACGATGTTTTCCGAGAACCGCTTGGGGGTCAGAGGGCGGGCCGATTCGATCAGTTCGCTGGGAGCGGCGGCCATCAGGCCGAACCGGCGCCAGTAGTCGCTCTCGCGATCGGCCCCGGCCAGCAGGGCCATGCGCGCCGCGCCGATGTTGGAGGAGTGGGTGAAGACCTCCCACAGGGGAAGGATGCGGTCGCCCTTGTCGTAGTCGTGGATGATCTGGCCGGGCAGAACCAGGGGGGTGTGGACGTCGAACTTGGTGTCAGGAGTCACCACCCCGGAATCGATGCCCATGGCCAGGGTGAAGACCTTGAACACCGAGCCGGGCTCATAGACCGTGGCGGCGGCGTGGTTGATCAGGGCGGCGGGACTGGCCTTGCCCGGCGCCCCCGCGTCAAAGACCGGGTAGCTGGCCATGGCGAGAATCTCGCCGGTGCGGACGTTGACCACCATGCCCGCCGCGTCGAGAACGCCGAAGTGGGCGCCGGCGGTGTCCAGCTCGTCCTGCAGGGCGCCCTGGACGCGCAGGTCGATGGAAAGGGGCACCGGCGCCTTGCCGGCGTCGGCCCGAATCTCACCGTTGAGGCCCCGCTCCGCCCCGGCCAGTCCCGTCCCGTCCTTGCCGGCGAAGCCGATCAGATGAGCCCCCGTCTCGCCCAGGGGGTAGGCGCGAGCGCTCTCCTCCTCGAAAGCGACGCCGGGCAGGGCGAGATCGTGGACCTTGGCCTTGGCCTCGGGGGTGAGGCCGCCGATGAGATAGTATTGTTTGCGATCGCCAGCCAGGTCGGCGGCCAAGCGGGTGGGCGAGACGTTCGGCAGGGCGGCCAGCAGTGCGGCCTGGGTCGCCGCCCGGTCGGAGACTTCGCGCGGCGAAAGGTAGAGGCCGTAGTGGACCAGGTCCATGGCCAGGACCTCGCCGTTGCGATCGACCAGATCGGCCCTGGCGTTGGCGCCCAGGCGGGCCGGGCCGCCCCCGGCCCCGAGCCCCGACCACAACGCCGCCTTGGCGGCCACCAGGCCCAGGGTCAGGAAGCCCACCGAAAACAGAGCCATGACGAAGAAGATGCGCAGGCGGGTGTCGTCTTCCGCCTTTCCCGAGGCGCGGGCGCGCTCGAAGGCGCGCTCCATCATCCAAAACGGCGAGGTCAGGCCCCGCCAGGGCGGCCAGAAGGGGTTGGCGCCGGGGAACTGGGTGTCGGCGGCGGTCATGGCTTGGCGGCCTTCGGGGCGATGTTTGCCGACACGGCGATCCGGGCCAGGTCCTGGGGCTTCATTTCGCGCTTGGGGTCCACCGGGGCCAGGCCGAGATACTGGGTCGATAGGCGCTCGATTCGGCCAGGGTCCTCAAGGTGGGCGAGCTCGGCCTTGAGAAGGCGAATGCGCTTTTCCTCCTGGACGATCTGGGTCTGGACGCCGGCGGTGTCGGCGCTCTGGGCCCCCGCGAGGGTGGTGAAGACGTAGGAGCCGAGGGCGAGGACCAGGACCACGCTCAGGGCCAGCAGGTCGATGACCCGAAAGCCGCGGAAACGGCGGGTGAAGACGCCGGATAGGATCATGCGGCCAGCCTCCATACCGGAGCTTCGGTCCGGACGGCGGCGCGAAGTTTGGCCGACCGGGCGCGGGGATTGACCGCGATCTCGGCCGCGCCAGGCGCTCGCGCCCCGTTGTGCAGCAGGCGGAAACTGGGCGCCGGGCCTTCGGCGCGGGGCGGCAGGTGGCGGGACGGCGCGCCCTCGCGCCCGGCGCGGGCGGCCAGGAAGGTCTTGACGATGCGGTCTTCCAGGGAATGGAAACTCACCACCGCCAGACGCCCGCCGATCTTCAAGGTTCGCTCGGCGGCGGCGAGGCCGCGTTCGAGTTCGCCCAACTCATCGTTGACGGCGATGCGCAGGGCCTGAAAGACCCGGGTGGCCGGATGGATTTTCGCGCCCCGCCGCCCGCCCAGGGCCCGCTCCACAGTCTCGGCCAGATCGAGGGTGCGCAGAAAGGGCGCCTGCTCGCGGCGGCGGATCAGGGCGCCGGCTACGCGGCGGGCCTGGCGCTCCTCGCCATAGAGGCGAAACAGGCGGGTCAACTCCGCCGGCGCGGCGGTATTGACCAGATCGGCGGCGGTGGGTCCCTCCCCGCCCATGCGCATGTCCAGCGGCCCGTCGCGCATCAGGGAAAAGCCACGCCCGGGCTCATCGAGTTGCATCGAGGAGAGGCCGAGATCGAGGGCCACGCCATCGGCGCCCCCCTCGCCCACCACCTGGACCATGGTGGAAAACGTCGCGGCGATCAGGGTCAGCCGGCCGTCCGCCTCCAGGGCGGCGGCGAAGCGGGCGGCGACGGGATCGCGGTCGAAGGCGATGACGCGGGCTCCGGCGGTCAGGAAGGCGCGGCTGTAGCCGCCGGCCCCGAAGGTCCCGTCCACCACGGTGAGGCCAGAGGCGGGTTGGAGGGTTTCGAGCACCTCGGCCAGCAACACGGGGGTGTGGGCGGGGGCGGTCATGTCTGGGCCGCCCCGTTGGGCGGCGTCGTCGGGCCAGCGACGCGCTGCTGGGCGCGGAAAGCCGGCAGATCGGCGCGGGCGATGTTCTGCTGGCGGGACCGGTGGGCCTGAAAGGCGTCGCGCGACCAGATCTGGAAGCGGGTGCGCATGCCGACCACGGCCACCCAATCGGTCAGGCCGAACCGCTCGCACAGGGCCTCGGGCAGGGTGATGCGCCCGGCGGTGTCGTAGGCGAGCTTGGCCATGCCGCCCAGGACGCTGGTCTCCAGGGCTGTGCGCAGGCGGTCGCCGAACGGCAGTTCGTCGATGACCCCAAGCCAGGTGTCGAACAGGGCCTGGCCACCGCCTTCGATGCAATCGGCCTCGATGGAGGGGAAGCAGAACACGCCGTCGAACTGGCCGGCGGCGGCGGTGCGGAAATCCTGCGGCAGAACAATGCGCCGCTTGGCATCCAATTGTTTCTCGACCGTGGAGAGAAACACCGCGCCCACCCCTTGAGGTTTTCGTTGCCGCCGCCGCGGCGGGGGGCCGGGCGACACAACAGAGTTACCATGGGATTAATTGGGGTGCAATGCCACTGAATGACCTTTTTGGGCGAAAAGTGGGCGGTGGGCAAGGATACCGACGGGAGACGACAATCATCAACAGAACATACATAGAACAGGCGAGTAAGCGATGGGCGGCGGCTTTCCGGACCATCGCGAGCCCGAATGCGAACGTCGGCAACTAACGGCCCTCGCCCCCGCTTTTCGCGGGGGAGGGGGTTGGGTGAGGGGGTCGAGCCGATGCGGTGCTATTGGGGTGTTTCATGGCTCGGAAAGACCCCTCACCCAACCCTCTCCCCGCAAGCGGAGCGAGGGCTAAGAAGGCGGAAAGCGGTGAAAAAAAAGGATCTTCCAACAACCTTCAAGCTCCCGCCAGAAACCCGCCGATCCACCCCCCCAACCGCGCCCGATCGTCCGGCTTCCCGAGCGAGGCGATCGCCGCGGCGGCCTCATCCTCGCCGTAGCGACCGCGCCGCAGCTCGATCAGCGCCCGGGCGTAGGCCGGGTCGAACTCCGGGTGAAGCTGGATCGAGACGGCCGGCTGGTCGTCATAGGCCAGCATGCCGAGCGGCGTGAAATCGCTGCCGGCCAGTACGGCGGTCGCCGGCGGCGCCTCGACCACCTGATCCTGGTGCGAAGCCGGGGCGGCGATGCTCTTGGCCCCGTCCATCCACGGCCGGCGATGACGGACCTCATAGCGGTGCAGGCCGACGCCCCAGCCCTTGGGCGATTTGATCACCTTGCCGCCGAACGCCTGGGCCATGAGCTGGTGGCCGAAGCACACCCCGACCAGGGCCGCCTTGCCCTTGGCCTCGTGCAGGAAGCGCTCGGTCTGGCCGATCCAGGGCTCCGGATCGTAGACCCCCGCCGCCGAGCCGGTGATCAGGTAGCCGTCGCAGGCTTCGGCGCGCTTCGGCAGTTCGCCGGCCTGGACGTTGAAGTGAACCCACTCGAAAGCGCTCGCTCCCAGCAGATGCTCGAACATGGCGCCGTAGTCGCCGAACCGCGCCACCAGGTCGGCCGGCGGAACGCCGGTCTCCAATATGCCGATCTTCAATAGACCATCCCCTGAACCACCGATTTAAGCCGCTCGACCATCGACAGCTTGTCGAGGGTGAAGTCGTTGTCGATCCACCACGCCTCGATCTCGCGCAGCACCGCCCCCACCCGCGGCCCGTGCGGCACGCCGGCCGCCACCACCTCCTCGCCGGTGAGCGGCAAGGTGGGCCGGGGCCAGCATTGGGCCATGGGCAGGAGAGCGCGCCACTGGATGGCCGCCGCCGGCCGATCCGACGCCGCCCAGGCCAGAGTGGCGCGATCGCAAAAGGCCTGGACGCCCAGCCGCCAGACCGCCTGGCGGGTCTGGCGGGGACTCATCCAGGAGGTGAGCGGCGGCTCGGTTCCCAGCGCCGCGACGAGGCGGCCCTTCTGGGCGTTGGAGAGCTTGAGCCGGGCGGCCGCCGCCGCGCCCGCTCCGGGATCGCCCGGCAGCAGGGCGGCCAAGCGCAGCAAGGCGTCCTCGGTGAACAGAATCGACGTCTCGATCTCCACCAGGGCCTCGAAGCGGGCCAAGCTCCGAGCTTCCGGCAGAACCAGCCCGAGGACACCGGCCTCGGCCATCAGGCGCACTGCGGCGGGGGGGTCCTCGGCGGCCAGCAGGGTCAGCAACTCCTTGGCCACCCGCTCGGCGGAAAGCCCGGTCACGCTCTCGCGCAGATCGCGGCAGGCCGCCAAGCCGTCAGCGTCCGGCTCGCCGCGCCCATACCAGGCCAGGAAGCGAAAGAAGCGCGGGATGCGCAGCGCGTCCTCGGCGATCCGCGCGCGGGGGTCGCCGACGAACACGATCCGTCCCGCCCGCGCGTCGGCCACACCCTCGCCGGTGGGATCGTAGAGACGACCATGCGGGTCGGCGTAAAGGGCGTTGAGGCGAAAATCCCGCCGCGCGGCGTCTTCGGCCCAATCGTCGGTGAAGGCGACCACGGCGTGGCGCCCGTCGGTCTCCACGTCCCGCCGAAGGGTGGTGATCTCGAACGGCTTGCCGCGCGCCACCGCCGTGATGGTGCCGTGCGCGGCGCCGGTGGGAACCGCCTTCAGCTTGGCGGCCTTCAGGGCGGCCGTGACCTCATCGGGCGTGAGCGTAGTGGCGATATCGATGTCGCTCACCGGCCGCGTCATCAAGGCGTTGCGCACACAGCCGCCGACAAAGCGGGCGCAGTCCTCACCGCCGACCTTGGCCAGGGCGGTCATGACCTCGGCGGTGGCGGGCGCGTTCATCCACGGCTGGATCGGCAGGGCGTCGGTCATGGATTGGCCTTAGCCGATTTGCCGCCGGCCGGCGCGACGAAGTGGCCGGGGGCGACGCTGCCGTCGGCGCGCACCTCGCCGGGCACATAGGTTCCGGTATCGGGTCCGCGCGGGAAAATTACAGTTCCGACCAGCGATAGAGCGGCCAGCAAGGCCCCGGCCGCAACCAGCCACGGCCAGGGCGTCGATCCCATGGGCCGGCCGCCGCGCCGCGCCGCCTCGCGCCAGACGAAATAGACCGCGAACGGCAGGGCGAAGATCGCCAGGCGGATGAGAACGACTTTAAGCAACGGCCGCTCCGTAGAGCCGATCGTAGAGGGCGCGCAATATGCCCGCCGTGGCCCCCCAGATGAAGCGGTCCTCCCAGGTCATGCCGTAGAAGCGGCGGGTGACGCCGGCCGGGATCTCACGCTCGTGCTCCTCGTGGTTGGCGGGGTCCATCAAAAATCCGAACGGCGTCTCGAACACGTCGGCCACCTCGGCCGGATTGGGGGTCAGGGTGAAGCCGGGGGCGACGAACCCCACCACCGGGATCACATGATAGCCGGTGCCGGTGCGGTAGGGGGTCGACAGGCCGGCCAAGGTGACGAGGCTCGGATCGAGACCGATCTCCTCCTGCGCTTCCCGAAGGGCGGTTCGCCACGGCGTCTCGCCGGGATCGCAGCGGCCGCCCGGCAGGGCGACCTGGCCGGTGTGGCTGCGCAGGGTGTCGGCGCGGCGGGTCAGGATCACCGACGGCCCGGCCGGATGCTCGACCAAGGCGATCAGTACGGCGGCGGCGGTCATCGGGGTGTCCGGGGCCGGCGCGTAGGCCGGTTCGAGATCGAAGTCGGAGCGGCTGGCGCCCGCCCCGCCGCCGGGCTCCAGGGGATCGAGATGGTCGGCGACCCAGCCGCGCAGATCGCTCACGGCCGGGCCGGCCCGACCGGGAACCAGACGCCGTTGGAGCGGACGCACGGCGTCGGCCCTTCCGGCATGGCGCGCTCCTCCGCCATCTCCGCCAACTCATAGAACACCGGCCGGGCGATCAGCGCCTCCAGGCCCCGCCGCACGTGCACATAGGGCCGGGGCTCTCCCGTGGCGGCATCCAGGGTCACCCGGATGGGATTGTCCGGCCCCGCCTC
>JBDTIW010000222.1:0-4803 GCA_039936215.1 Caulobacteraceae bacterium
GGCGCCGTGGACGGCCTCGATCTCGCCGATGCTTGGAACCAGACCCGAACCGATCGCCCACACCGGTTCGTAGGCGATGGCGAAGGCATGGCCGGCCAGGGTCGGCGCCGCGGAGGCCCGAATCTGGCGGCTCACCACCGCGATGGCGTGGCCGGCCCGCCGCTCGTCGAGATTTTCCCCCACACAGACGATCGGTTCCAGGCCGGCGGCGAGCGCCTGCTCGACCTTGGCGGCCACCAGGGCGTCGGTTTCGCCGTGCAGTTCGCGCCGTTCGGAATGGCCCAGGATCACCAGCCGCGCCCCGGCGTCGATAAGCATGTCGGCGGAGACGTCGCCGGTGAAGGCGCCGGCGGCCTTGTCGCTGCAATCCTGACCGCCGACCAATATGCCCGACCCGGCCAGCAGGTCGGCCATCCGACCGATCAGAGTGGCCGGCGGGCACAGGGCCACCCGCGTCGCCGGCGGTCGCTCGTCGACCAGGGCGGCCAGGGTGCGCGCCTCGTCCAGCGAGGCTTCCACGCCGTTCATCTTCCAGTTTCCGGCGATCAATGGACGGGCAAGGGTCAAGGGGCGTCTGGCTCCGCGAAATCGGCGTTGGCTTTAGGCCAGCGACCTAAGCCAAGCCGCGCCCGCTGTCACCCGCGCTTGCGGCGGGCGGCAAGCCTCCACTATACCCCCCTCGCGAGCGGCGCCGCGCCGCGCTTGATAGGTTCCGAGAGATTCATGACCGGCGTCCTTCGCTCCACGGCCCGCAATCCCGTCGCCATCGCCCTGATGGGCCTGCTCGTCCTGGTGTTCCTGATCCTGGGCGTCGGCGGCGGCGGGCGCTTCCCCGACCTGTTCGCCGCCGCCGGCGCCGATTCGGTGGTCACCGCCGGGTCCCACTCCATGAACTCGCGCGACTTTCGCAAGGTGTTCGACCAGGAGAAACAGCGGTTCGAGCAGCAGGCGCAGCGCGCGGTGCCCATGGAGGTGCTGGTCCAGAACGGCTTCGACCAGCAGCTCCTGAACGCGATCGCCCAGGACGAGGCCCTGGCCGAGATGCTGTCGCGGGCCGGCATCGTCCCCGCCCCAGCCCTGATCGGCGAGGAGATCAAGAAACTGCCCTTCGCCTTCGACAAGGTGACAGGCAAGTTCAGCGAGCAGCAGTTCACCCAGTTCCTGGCCCAGCAGGGCCTCACCCCCCGCCAGGCCGAGGCGGAAATCGGCGACGAATTGGCGCAGCGCCATTTCACCACCGCCGTGGAGGCCGGCTTCCGCGCCCCGCGCATATACGCGGCGATGAACGCCGTCACCGGCCTGGAATTGCGCGACGTCAGCTATTTCACCTTGGGGGCGGGCGCCGTTCCCCAGCCGCCGGCCCCTACCGACGCGCAGCTCCAGGCCTTCATGCAGGAACACGCCGCCCAGCTCATGCGCCCGGAGATGCGGGTGATCACCCTGGTCCGCTTCTCCGCCAAGGCCATGGAGTCGGGGGTGGTCGTCGATCAGGCCGCCGTCGCCAAGGAGTTCGCCTTCCGGAAAGACACCCTCACCACCCCCGAGCGCCGTTCCCTGGTGCAGATTCCCGTCAAGACGGCGGCCCAGGCCGCTTTGGCGGCGGCGAGACTCGCCAAGGGCGAGGACCCCGCCGCCATCGCCAAATCGTTCGGCGTGGAACCGGTAAGCTACGTGGACGCCCCGCAGTCGGCCATCGCCGACGCCAAGGTGGCGACCGCCGCCTTCGCCCTGACCCAAGGCCAGGTCAGTGGTCCGATCCAGGGCGCGCTCGGCATGGCGGTGCTCAAGGTGAGCAAGATCACCCCCGGCGCGGCCACCACGCTTGAGGCGGCCAAGCCCAAGATCGAGGCCGATCTGCGCGCCAAGGCGGCCCAGAAACAGGCCTATGACCTGAGCCAAAAGTTCGACGACGCGCGCCAGGCCGGCTCCAGCGTCGCCGACGCGGCCCGCAAGGTCGGCGCCGTCGCCCTCACCCTGGGACCGGTCACCGCTGACGGTCTGGACACCGACGCCAAGCCCAACACCCTTCTCGCCCCGGCCATCCTCAAGTCCGCCTTCGCCCACGCGGCGGGCGAGGACGGCGATCTGGAGGACGCCGGTCCCGGCGAATATTTCGCCCTCCACGTGGACAAGGTCGTTCCCCCCGCCCTGCCGCCCCTGGCCGACAAGCGCCCGGAACTCGCCAAGGCCTATGTCGATCTGGCCTATCAAAAGGCCATGAAGGCCCGCGCCGACGCCCTGACCGCCCAGATTCGCGGCGGCGCGAGCATCGACCAGGTCGCCGCCCAGGTCGGCGGCCATGTGGTCCGGCAAAGCGGCATGCAGCGCATCAAGGCACAGCAGTACCAGGCCCTCGGCCGCGAGTTCCTGGTGGCGATCTTCACCGCCAAGCCCGGCGATGTTTTCGCCGCCGCCGCCGCGCCCCCCACGACCGCCGCCGCCGCCCCGCCCGGCGTCTTCATCGCCAGGCTGGACGGCGTGCATCCGGGCGACACCGACACCACCGCCCGCGCCGTCCTGGCCATCGAGGGGCGGATCTCGCAGGACTATCTGAAGGATCTGCTCATCACGGTGAAGACGGCCGCCCGCCAGGACATGAAGGTGACCATCAACCTTCCCCTGGCCCGCCGCGCCCTGGGCGTCGATCCGGCCCTGGCCGCCAAGCCGGGGGCCCCGGGGTCCGGCAAGGCGAAGTGATCGTCGAGCCCGGCTTCGAGGATTTCGAACGCGCCCATGACAGCCCCAGCGGCCAGGGACCCGTCCAGGTCGTCTGGACCCGCCTGATCGATGATCTGGAAACGCCGGTCTCGGCCTATCTGAAGATCGCCGCCGGCCGGCCCTACGCCTTCTTGTTCGAATCGGTGGAGGGCGGAGCCTGGCGCGGCCGCTATTCCATCGTCGCCATGAACCCCGATCTGGTCTGGCGCTGCCGCGGCGATGTCGCCGAAATCGCCGAGGGCGAGGCGATCGGGCGCGGCGCCTTCACGCCACAGGCCGGCGGGGCCCTGGATTCCATGCGCGACCTGGTTGCCGCCTCGCGCCTGGACCTGCCGCCCGGCCTGCCGCCCATGGCCGCCGGCCTGTTCGGGGCGGTGGGCTATGACATGGTCCGGCTGGTGGAGCGATTGGCCGAGGCCAGGGCCGATCCCCTGGACCTGCCCGACGCCATCCTGATCCGCCCGTCCATCGTCGCCATCTTCGACGCCATCGCCCAGGAAATCATCCTGGTCACCACCGTCCGGCCCGCGCCCGGCGATGCCGCGGCGCTCTACGCCGAGGCGCGGAGCCGTCTGGCGGCGGTGGCCGCCGATCTGGCCGCCTCCCTCCCCCCGCGCCGCGCGTCGACCGCTTCACCCACGTCGGCCCCCTTCGTCTCACCGGTCGGCGCCGAGGCCTACGGCGCCCTGGTCGAGCGGGCCAAGGAATACATCCGCGCCGGCGACATCTTCCAGGTGGTGCCCAGCCACCGCTTCGCCGCCCCTTACGCCGGCGATCCCTTCGCCCTCTACCGCTCCTTGCGGCGCGCCAATCCCTCGCCCTTCCTGTTCTTCCTGAACTTCCCGGACTTCCAGCTGGTCGGCTCCTCGCCGGAGATCCTGGTCCGATTGCGCGACGGCCTGATCACCATCCGCCCGATCGCCGGCACTCGGCGCCGCGGCGCCACCCCGGCCGAGGATCTCGCCCTGAAAGCCGAACTCCTGGCCGACGAAAAGGAGCGGGCGGAACACCTGATGCTGCTCGACCTGGGTCGCAACGACGTCGGCAAGGTGGCCCTGCAACGCCACGCCGGTCGCAACGCCCCGGAGGCGACCTCCGGACGGCCGAGGGTGCGGGTCACCCAGAGCTTCGCCGTCGAACGCTACAGCCACGTCATGCACATCGTCTCCAACGTCGAGGGCGACGCGCCCGACGGCCTCGATCCGGTGGACGTACTGATGGCGGCCCTGCCGGCTGGCACCCTGTCGGGCGCCCCCAAGGTCCGCGCCATGCAGATCATTGACGAGTTCGAGACCGTCAAGCGCGGCCTCGCCTATGCCGGGGCGGTGGGCTATTTCGGGGCCGACGGCTCGGTGGACACCTGCATCGTCCTGCGCACCGGCCTGATCAAGGACGGAGTCCTCCACGTCCAGGCCGGCGGCGGCGTCGTCGCCGACAGCGACCCCCTCGCCGAATACGAAGAGACGGTGCAGAAATCCCTGGCCGTCCGTCGGGCGGCGGAGGAAGCTTGGCGGTTTGGGTAGGGGAAGGTCGTATCCTCCCTCCCCTTCTGGGGAGGGTGGCGGCGGACGCTTGCGAGACGACGGGTGGGGAGCCCCGACGCTTACCGGCCGGCTGGGGTTAGCGGCCCGAAAAAAAGAACGTCCGCCTCAAACAGTGGGCGGCTTCGGCGCTCCCCACCCGTCTTGTCGCTACGCTCCAAGCCACCCTCCCCATAAGGGGGAGGCTGGCTCAAAGGCGTATTGAGCGGTCGCCCGCCTCCACGATCGCTTCCTCCACCTCCCTCAACCGATCCTTGCCGAACCACATCGCCTCGCCCACGAAGAAGGTCGGGGCGCCGAAGACGTCGCGGGTGACGGCGTCCGCCGTGTTGGCGGCGAGGCTCTTCTTGATCGACGGATCCTGAGTCAGGGCGATGAGGCGTTCGGTGGGAAGGCCGGCGGCGTCCAGGGTTTGCGCCACCACGGCGGGATCGTCCATCTTGCGCCCATCCTCCCACATGGCGGTGAAGACGGCCTCCACATAGGCGTCGAACACCTCCAGTGTCCGCGCCGCGACCGCGCCGCGCATGATGGCCAGGGTATT
>JBDTIW010000223.1:0-2684 GCA_039936215.1 Caulobacteraceae bacterium
AGATAGACCCATTGGTCTTGCGGCACACCCAGTTCGCGCGCCTTCCCGGCGCTGGCGATCAACACGGCCGCCGACTGATCGACCCGCATGACGGCGTTGAGATATTTCGGATAGGGATAGCCGACCATGCGATTGTCGGCGGTGACCTCGATCAGGTTCTCGGCTGTGCGAGCGGTGGGAAACCAGGCATAGGGGTTGGCGGCGGCCACCCGCGTAAATGGCGCGAACAGGGCGCCCAGACGCCGCTGGTGGTCGGCGAGGCTGCGTCCGTCGCGGGCGCGCAGGGCGTTCTCGAACAAGGGATAGGTGTTGACCGGCAGGGCGAGGCCATGCGCCCGCTCCCAGAGCGTCGTCCCCGGCCGGGGATCGCCGACGCGGCGCGGCGGGCCGGCCTCGTCATCGCCCCAGCCGTCGAAGGGCTGGCCATGACCCAGACGGTGCATCAGGGAGCGCATGAACTCCGCCCCCACGGCGAGGGCAAAATCGGTCTCGCCGGCGGCGATGCGCTCGCAGACGCTGTTGATGAGGTGCTGGGGGCTATTGCCGCCCGGGTGGCTGTAGACGGCCCAGCGGGGATCGGCGCCCAGGGCCTTGGCCAGACTGGCCGGCGGGTTGGCCAGGCGCGGCACGGGCAGGCGGGCCAGATCGCCTTCGGTGTCCATGACGAAGCCCACCACGCCGATAGCGTCGAGTCCCGCCAGGGCGGCGGGCGAAAGGCCAGCGTCGACCGCCGCCGCCCGCGCCGCGATAGCCACCAAGGCCAGCGGCGGCGGCCCCGCGTCGGGCGACCCGCGCCAGGTGAACTGTCCCGCGCCGATCAGCACCGGGGTCGTGTCAAGCATGGGTAAGGGTTCCGGTGCCGGTCGCCCCCGATCCTAAGGGCGGGACCGGCGTTCACAAGGCTTTTTCCGGCCCTGATCGATTCTTGGGCGCCCGGCGCCCGGTTTTTCGGCGGCCGGCTGGCACATCCACGATTGACAGCCGCCGCTTGGGGCCGACTGTTGCGCGATCGGGGCGCGCCGTGCTTCTGACGCCCATCGCGCCCCTCGAAACCCTGAGTCGCCGCCGAAATGAAAAAGATCGAAGCCATCATCAAGCCCTTCAAGCTCGATGATGTGAAGGAGGCGTTGCAGGAACTGGGCCTGCAGGGCATGACCGTGCTTGAGGCCAAGGGCTTCGGGCGCCAGAAAGGCCAGACCGAGCTCTACCGGGGGGCCGAATACGTCGTCGATTTCCTGCCCAAGATCAAGATCGAAGTGGTGGTCGGCGACGATCAGCTAGCCGGGGCCGTCGAGGCCATCTTGGCCGCCGCCCGCACCGGGCGCATCGGCGACGGCAAGATATTCATTTCCGACATTATTGAGGCGGTGCGCATCCGAACCGGAGAAACCGGCCCCAACGCCGTCTAGCCTGCCTGAGCGAAACCTCCAAAGAACGGGACCCGTAAAGAGCATGACCACCCACAAGGACATACTGGCCCAGATCAAGGAAAAGGAGGTCGAATACGTCGACGTGCGCTTCACCGACATGCGCGGCCAGATGCAGCATCTCACCTTCGACATCGATCTGGTCGACGAGGATTTTCTGACCGACGGAACGATGTTCGACGGTTCGTCCATCTCCGGTTGGAAGGCGATCAACGAATCGGACATGAAGCTGCGCCCGGATCTGGAAAGCGCGGCCATCGATCCCTTCTACCAGCAGACGACCATGACCCTGTTCTGCGACGTGCTCAATCCCGACACCAACGAGCCCTACAATCGCGACCCGCGCTCCATCGCCCGCCGGGCCCTCATTCACGTCAAGGCGTCTGGGGTAGGTGACACGGTCTATTTCGGCCCCGAGGCGGAATTCTTCGTCTTCGACGACGTGCGCTGGTCCACCGCCGCCAACGACACCGGCTACGCCTTCGATTCCATCGAGCTGCCGGCCAACACCGGCAAGGCCTACCCCGAAGGCAACATGGGTCACCGGCCCGGACCCAAGGGCGGCTATTTTCCGGTCGGCCCCATCGACTCGGCGCAGGACCTGCGCGGCGAGATGCTGTCGGTGATGAAGGAACTGGGCATGGCCCCGGAAAAGCACCACCACGAGGTGGCGCCGGCCCAGCACGAACTCGGCCTGAAATTCTCCGACCTGTTGACCATGGCCGACCGCCTGCAACTCTATAAATACGTCATCCACAACGTCGCGGCCGCATATGGCAAGACGGCGACTTTCATGGCCAAGCCGATGTTCGGCGACAACGGCTCGGGGATGCACGTCCACCAGTCGATCTGGAACAAGGGCAAGCCCCTGTTCGCCGGCGACAAGTACGCGGGCCTGTCGGAGACCTGCCTCTATTACATCGGCGGGATCATCAAGCACGCCAAGGCGATCAACGCCTTTTCCAACTCCACCACCAATTCCTACAAGCGCCTGGTGCCCGGCTACGAGGCGCCGGTGAAGCTCGCCTATTCGGCCCGCAACCGCTCCGCCTCCATCCGCATCCCGCACGTGGAAAGCCCCAAGGGCAAGCGTATCGAGGTGCGTTTCCCCGATCCCATGGGCAATCCCTATCTGACCTTCGTCGCCCTCCTGATGGCGGGACTGGACGGGATCGAGAACCGCATCCATCCCGGACCGCCCTTGGACAAGAACCTCTACGACCTGCCGCCGCGCGAACAGAAGAAGGTCCCCGAGGT
>JBDTIW010000224.1:0-10277 GCA_039936215.1 Caulobacteraceae bacterium
AATGGAATTGGCCGGTCTGGACGGCCTTCTCGCGGGATACCGCCTGGGCGACGATGTCTCTTCGCACCAGGAGGACAAACGAGGTCTGGTTCAGATAGACGTCGAACAGGCCGGTCAATTCGGCGGCGATCACCCCGGGGCCGCCGGCCTTGAAGCTGAACCACGAATCGGCTCGCCGCTGGACGATATGGGCGGCGGCGCCGCCCTTGAGCCGGGGCGGGTTCAGCGCCTCGCGCATCTGGCCGATCTCGAACACCTGTTCCAACTCGCGGGCCAGACAGGTGCTCCCCGACCTCGAAGTGAACAGAACACAGAAACACCCCGCGATATCCGGCCAGGGCGCGCTCTGGATCGGCGCGATCCGCTCGGCGATCGCCTGGACTTGAGCGCTTGGGAAAGCCGCCAGCCGCCGCGCCGCCGTCTCGGAGTAGTGAGCGGTTCCGCCGATCGAGGGGGGCGCGCGGTCGCGCCGGGGCTTGGCCTGGCTTCCAGCAATGGGCGTTCCGCCCGCGTCTCGGAGCGCGCGACCGCGAACCCGCCCTTCCTTCGCCTTGCCGGCGGGTCGCCCCTCCCCACCCATTTCCGCCACGCCTGAACTCCTGTCGGCGGCAAGATGCACATGGCCCTATCGGCGTCAACGCCGTCCTTGCTCTCGTTTGGCCCCCGGCGCTAAAGCTCACCCGATCGCGGATGTGGCGGAACTGGCAGACGCACCGGGTTTAGGTCCCGGCGCCGAAAGGCGTGGAGGTTCGAGTCCTCTCATCCGCACCACCGCCCTCCGCCGGACGGGGAGCCGCGCCGTTTCATGCTTCGCCGCTTGCGGCCAGGACAGGCAGGGCGCATATTCGATGCATGGCTACTTCGCGGATCGGCGCGTTGCGCAAATCGCCCGCCTCGCGCTCGTTGAAACTCACCTATCGTGGCGTCGAACTGCCGCGGCTGACGATTCCGCCGCGTCTGCCCTTGGCCGAGATCAGGCGCGCGGTGGCGGAGGCCTTCGCCGAGCGCGCTCTGGCCCGTGACGACGACTAAGCCCGCCCGCGGGCGGCTCGTCTTCATAAACTGCCCGTTCGACGACGCCTACCGGCCGCTCCTGCGCTCCGCCTGTTTCACCCTGTTGGCCTGTGGCTATCGCCCTCGCTGCGCGCTCGATGAGAGCGACAGCGGTCGCATCCGGTTCCCGGCGATTCTGGACATGATCGCGACTTGCGGTCTTTCAATTCATGATATTTCCCGGGTTGAGATCGATCCCAGGTCGAACCTTCCCAGGTTCAACATGCCTCTGGAACTCGGCGCCGATCTAGCCTTGCGCATGCGCGGGTCAAAAATCCATCGGACCCGCCGGATTCTTGTACTCGATGCCGAACCGAACCGCTACGATCAGACCTTGTCGGACATTTCCGGCATGGACGTGGCGGTTCACCACAATCGTCGCGAAGCCATGATCAAGCAGGTTCGCGACTGGCTGAACACCGCCCATGCCCCAGAGCACCCCCTGCCGGGCGCTGGGGCGCTCATCCAGGATCATGAGACCTTTCTTGGCCTTGCGCCGAGCATCACGGAGAAGCTGCGGTTGGACGGACCAGGAGAGTTGACTCACGTAGATTATCTTCATGTGGTCGAACAGGCATTGGCCGAGTTGGAAGCCCGACGCCATGTCGAGGATATTCGGCGGCGCTGACATTGCGTCCGATTGCCAGGCGGGAGAGATCGAAGGGTATCGAGTCCTCTCATCCGCACCACCGCCCTCCGCGGGCTTGAGGCCCCCCGCCCCGCGTGACATAAGGGCGCCTCGTTTCGCGCCGTCGGCCAGGGTCGAAATCTTGGCGGCGGCGTCTTGTTTGGGGCCGGCCTTCGGGCGGCGCCGCCGGTCCATATCGGGATTTGAGCTTCATGCAGATTGTCGACAAATCGGGCCAGGGCCTCAGCCGCAGCTATGGCGTGCGCGTGCCGGCCGCCGAACTGGGCGCCCTGCTGGACGCGCGCATCGCCGAACTCGTCCCGACCCTGAAGCTCAAGGGCTTTCGGCCCGGCAAGGTGCCGCCCGGCCACGTGCGGCGACTCTACGGCAAAGCCCTGATGAGCGAGGTGGTGGAAAAGACGCTCAGCGAGACCTCCCAGAAGATTGTCGAGGATAACAGGCTGCGCATCGCCGCCCAGCCGGACCTCAAGCCGTCTTCGGACATGGAAAAGGTCATCGCCGGGGGCGAGGACCTGGCCTACGACCTCGAGGTCGAGGTGATGCCCGAGTTCGAACCGGCCGATGTGACGGCGCTCAAGCTCACCCGCCTGGTCTACCACCCCACCAAGGAGGAGGAGGCCGAGGCGCTGGCCGAACTGGTGGCCCAGAACCGCACCTACGAGGCGCGCGCCGGCAAGGCCGTCAAGGCCCGCGACGGCGATCAGGTGGTCATGGACTTCGTCGGCCGTATCGATGGCGAAGTGTTCGAGGGCGGGACGGCCAGCGACGCCGAACTGGTGCTAGGGGCCGGCCAGTTCATCCCAGGCTTCGAGGCCCAGCTTCTCGGCGCCGCGGCGGGCGGCGAGGTTACCGTGAAGGTGGATTTCCCGGCCGACTATCAGGTCGAGCGCCTCAGAGGCCGGGCGGCCGAGTTCGCCGTCACCGTCAAGGAAGTGCGAGCCCCCCAGGCGGCCAAGGCCGACGACGCCCTGGCCGAGCGCCTGGGCATGACCGACCTGGCCGCCCTGAAGGGCGCCCTGCGCGCCAACCTGGCCGCCCAGTACGAGAGCGCCTCGCGCTTCAAGCTCAAGCGCGCCCTGCTGGACGAACTGGACACCCTTCACGACATCGCCCTGCCGCCGCGCATGGTGGAGGCCGAATTCGCCAGCATCTGGCGCGAGATCGAGAAGGACCGAGAGCACGGCCACCCTTCGCCCGAGGACGAGGGCAAGAGCGAGGAGACCCTGCGGGCCGAATATCACCAGATCGCCGAGCGGCGGGTGCGCCTGGGCCTAGTGCTGGCCGAGATCGGCCGGCGCGACAATCTGACGATCACCGATCAGGAACTGGCCGACGCCATGCGCGCCGAGGCCATGCGCTACGGCCCCCAGGCCCAGCAGGTGTTCGACATGATGCGCCAGAACCCCGACGTCCAAGCCCAGATGCGCGCGCCCCTCTATGAGGAAAAGGTCGTCGATCTGATCGTCGCCCGCGCCCAGGTGACCGACAAGGCGGTCTCCAAGGAGGACCTGCTTAAGGAAGACGAGCCGCCGGCCCCGCGCGCGGCGCCCGCCAAGGCGGCCAAGAAGGCCAAAGCGGCTAAGGCCGAGGCCGCGCCCGTTAAGGACAAGGTGGCGGCCAAACCCAAGGCCGCGAAGACCAAGGCCGCCCCAAATCCGTCATCCCGGCCGTAGCGCATCTTGCGCGGAGATCCGGCGACCCAGGAGCCACATCCAAACCGTCTTGCAATGGCGGACGGATCGTTCCATTCGGGGCGCGGCTACTGGGGTCCCGGATGGTCGGCTTCGCCGCCTTCCAGGATGACGGCGGTGGTGGAGAAGTGAGCCTTAACCCGCCACTTGAAGGCGCTGGAGCATGGCCAGGCGCTTGTCGGCGAGATCCTTGGCCTGGGATTTCAGTTCGCCCAGATTGGCGTCCGCCCCCTGCAGAATCTTGCCGTCCTTGATGATCGCCTGGTTCTGGGTGGAAAGCACCTCCCAGGCGTCCTTGGCCCAGGCGTCCGGGCCTTTGAGGCCGCGCGCGTGCGCGCCCAGGAACATCTGTTCGAACCGGCCCACCGTCACGCCCGCGCCGATCACCGGCGAGGCCAGGCAGCTCACATCGCCGCTGATCCGCGCCCGGTCGATCAGATAGGCGTTCAATTTCTGACATCGCGGCGCGGCCACGGCGCAATCGGCCTCGCTCTGAGCGGGATGGGCGCGGCCAGAGCCGACAAGCACCGCCAGCCCCTCGATCAGGGCGCCGGGGGGTATCGCCGCCAGCGCCGGCGCTTTGGCCAGGTCGCCGATCCGTTTGGGGGCCGCGCCGTCGTCGGCCAGCGCCTCGACGATCGGCTGATAGATTTCCGGCTTCAGCCCCACCTTGCCGAGCCCCGCCTCGACCTCATGAGTGATATCGGCCGGCGGCAGGGTCAGAGTGATCCGCACGTCGTTCAACCGCTCGAGCCGCTCCAGCGGCGACAGGCGCCGGGCCCCGCGGCTGTAAATATCGCGCCGGAACTGCTGGTTGAGCAGATAGTCGCGCACCGTCTCGCGCAGCACACTGTAGGGGATGGCCCCCAGAACCTCCTGCTGCGGCGCGGTGAGGTTGAAGCCGTCCATCTGGTCCAGGAGGGCTGCCGCGCAGGCGTAGGAGAGCTTGCCGTCCGACAGCCAGGCGTGGACGTCGGAGAAGTACATCGGCGCCCAGTCGCGGTTGAAATATTCGTGCGCCACATAGTTGCGGTTCTGGCCGGCGATGGCGTCCAGGCGCCCCTTGGCCATGGGATTGGCGGCGAAATAGCGCGCGCCCACCTCGGCCAGCTTCGAGCCGAAGGCGATGGAGGCGTCGATCCGCCCGACCACCCCCTGCGCCTCGCTGCCCACCGTCTCGGCGTGCAGGGTCATCATGTGGCGCAGCGGCATGGCCATGGACCAGCCGGGCAGGGTGTTGTAGCTCATATAGACCGCCCCGCCGACCTTGAGCCGTCGGCGGACGATTTCGACGATGGCTCGCCGATTGTCGTCGCTGACCCAGCTCCACACCCCATGCAGGACGATGTAGTCGAAGGGCGGCAGGTCCTCGCGCCCGGCCATGTCGGCGAAGCTGTCGTCGAAGAATCGCGCCTCGGACCCCGCGTGCTGGGCCAGGGACTGGGCGTTGGCGGCATGGGCCGGGTTGAAGTCCGCGCCCCAGAACTCGCCGGCCACGGCGGCGGCGTGGACGTTGGCCGACAGCCCCTGGCCATAGCCGAGCTCAAGGTAGCGCATGGAGGCGCGGCTGGGCGGTTCGTGGCCGCTCAGCAGAAGGGCCAGATCTATCAGGCCGGGCGCCAGCTCGCGATAATAGCCGTGAGTGTAGTCGATCTCGGCGACATAGCCGCTGGTCCAGTCCATGTTCGCTCCCCCAGGACAGTTTAGACGCCCGCACTCCGCGCCGACGCCGGTACCGATGTCAACGGCTCGCCACTATCGTCTTTGCCGCCATCTTGCGCCCCCTCCCCCGCGAAGAGGCGCAGGGGAGGATTGAAATTTTTCAAATCGCTTGTCTTTCCTTCAATCCTCCCCTGCGAAGCGGGGGAGACCTTCCGCGGCGCTCTTTCTCACGCCGTGACGGAGGGGGCGCTCAGCGGCAGCCCTGCTACCCCAGCTTCACCAACATCTTCCCCAAATTCTCCCCCTTGAACAGCTTGAGGAACGCCGTCGGGGCGTTCTCGATGCCTTCCTCGACGGTCTCGCGCCATTTGACCTTTCCGTCGGCGATCCAGCCGGACATGTCCTTGATGAAGGTCGGCAGCAGATCATAGTGGCTGGACACGATGAACCCCTCCAGGCGAAGCTGCTTGCCGACCACCATGATCAGCCCGCGAGTCCCGGCACCCAGGTCGATATCGTTGTATTGCGAGATCATCCCGCACAGGGCGAAACGGCCGAACGGACGAGCCGCCATCAAAGCGGCCTCCATGTGGGCGCCGCCGACGTTGTCGAAATAGACGTCGATGCCGTCCGGCGCGGCGCGCATCAGGGCGGCGGTGAGATCGGGCTGCGCCTTATAGTCGATGACCTGATCGACCCCCAGTTCCTTCAGATAGGCTGTCTTTTCCGCCCCGCCGGCCGAACCGATCACCGTGTGGCCCTTGAGCTTGGCGATCTGGCAGACCACCTGGCCCACCGCCCCGGCGGCGGCCGAGACGAAGACCACATCGCCGTCCTTCAAGGCGGCGATCTTCAACAGGCCGACATAGGCGGTCATGCCGGGCATGCCGGCCACGCCCAGGAAGGCCTGGGGCGGCAGCCCGTGGGTGTCGAGCTTCTGCACCGCCGCCGCCGGGGCGTTGAACGCCTCGCGCCAGCCGAAAAAGCTCTGCACCGTGTCGCCGGCCGCGAAGGCCGGATCGTTGGAGGCGACCACCTCGCCCACCGCCCCGCCCTGCATGGCCTCGTCCAGCTGGAAGGGCGGAGAATAGCTTTTCACATCGTTCATCCGCCCGCGCATGTAGGGATCGACGGTCATCCAGGTGTTGCGGACCTGAATCTCGCCCGGCCCCGGATCGGGCAGGGTGACGGCAGCCAGTTCGAAATTGTCGGCCGTCGGCGTCCCTCTGGGCCGGCTCTTGAGGCGGATTTCGCGTGAGGTGGTCATGGCTGTGTTCTCCCAGTGGCCGAGGGCATGAGTTCAAACGCTTGTTTAGCGCGAAGGCGCGGGCGGCTCCAGTGTGCAAGTGAGTTGCAAGCATGTTAGGCGCTCGCCATGGCTTCGATCTTGCGAGCCGGCGTCATCGGCGCGGGTGTTTTCGGCGGCTTTCACGCGGGTCAGTACGCGCGGCGGCCCGACATCGAACTGACCGCCATCCTCGATCCGCACCCCGAACGCGCCCAGGCGCTCGCCGAACGTTACGGGGCGCGGGCCGCCCCCGACCTTTCCGCCCTGCTGGCGCGGGTCGATCTGCTCACCATCGCGTCGCCCGCCCACACCCACGCCGCCTTGACCCTGGCCGCCCTGGCGGACGGCAAGCACATCTATGTGGAAAAACCCATCGCGACCTCCTTGGAGGACGCCGACGCCATCGTCGCGGCGGCCGGGCGGGGGGGGCCTGTCGTCGCCTGCGGATTTCTGGAGCGGGCGGCCTTTCAGGCCATGAATCTGTTCGAGATCGACGAGGCCCCCCTGCGTCTGGAAGCGGTGCGGCGCGGGCCGCCGTCGCCGCGCAGCCTCGACGTATCGGTGGTCATCGACCTGATGATCCACGACCTCGATCTGGCCCTCGTCCTGTCGAAGGTCCCGGCCCTGGCGGTGGAGGCGCGCGGGACCCGTGTCGTCAACCGCTTGCTCGACGAGGTCGAAGCGGAGGTGACTTTTGAGGACGGCTTCACCGCCTTGCTGTCGGCCTCACGGGTAGCGGAGGCGCGCGAGCGGACCATGCGGCTCATCTACCCCACTGGAGAAGTGACCATCGACTTCCTGGCCCACACCTTCGAGAACACCACCGCCTTTAGGCTCGACGCCACCTTTGAGGAAACGCCTGCCGGCAGGGACCGCCTGGGCGCCAGTCTCGACGCCTTCCTCGCCGCCGTGCGCGGTGAGGCGTCCGGGCCGCTGGCGGATGCAGAAGCTGGGGCCAAGGCGCTCGATTTGGCCTTGGCGGTGGAACAGGCGGCCGAAGGGTAGCAGAGGCCCTGGGGGAAATCCCCTTCACGTTCTTTCTCGCGATAACGGCCTACGCCGCCCCCTTCGCCCGTTCGATCCCCGCCATCACCATGGCCTTGGCCTCCGCCGCGTCGCCCCAGCGAAGGATCTTCACCCATTTTCCCGGCTCCAGATCCTTGTAGTGGGCAAAGAAGTGCTCGATCTGCTGCAGGGTGATGGCCGGCAGGTCGGTGTACTCATGGACGCCGTCGTAGCGCTGGGTGAGCCTTGGCCCTGGCACCGCGATCAGCTTCTCGTCGCCGCCGGCCTCGTCCTCCATGACCAGCACGCCGACGATGCGGCAACTCATGATCGCGCCGGGCGCCACGGCGCGGGTGTTGGCCACCACCACGTCGCAGGGATCGCCATCGCCCGACAGGGTGTGGGGAATGAAGCCGTAGTTCCCGGGATAGCGCATGGCCGTGTAGAGAAACCGGTCCACCACCAGGGCGCCCGACGCCTTGTCCATCTCGTATTTGATCGGCTCCCCGCTGATGGGAACCTCGATCACCACATTGACCTCGTGCGGCGGGTCGGCCCCGATGGCGACGGCTTCAAGACGCACGGCCACACTCCAAAAGCGTCTAGCCCGTCGTCATGGGCAGGGCGGATACGCCGAAAACATGGGGATGAGCGCCCAGGACGATCGCCCAGATGCCCACTGCCGCCACCAGCCGCGCCCAGCCGATCTCGCCGAGGTTCAGCGACTGGCGGCCCTGGGCGATGGCCGCGAACGGGATGTTCGAGGTCTTGGCGGCGAAGGCGTTCCATTGTTCGCGCGATCCGCGCTCGCGCTTGGCGTCGATGCTCACCGTGCCGAACAGGGCCAGGAACAGCATCGTGCCGAAAAGGACGATCCCGGCGATATCGCCGTTCACCAGCAGATGGCCGGCGGCCCAGATGGCGACGCCCCACAGGAAGGGATGGCGGGTGATTCGCAGCATGCCCCTGACCACATCGGGACTGTCCAGCGCCCCTTCCTGGGCGACGGCGGTCGGATTGCGCGTGGTCAGGCCGGGCACCACGAACAGGAAGGCGATGAGCTGGACGAAGAGCTGGATCGTCCGGGTCAGGACGTTGGAGTGCCAATAGTGGGTGTTGCCGGGGTTCAGGGAATAGGTCCCATAGGCGATACCCAGCCAGACCAGCAGGCCCACCGACGCCAGGGAAAACAGGCCCATGTAGCTGCCCCGGCCCAGCGCCCCGGTCGCCGCGTCGCGCACCCGGGTTCCCGAAACGACAAGGTGCAAAAGCAGAAACGCAATCGCCGCGACGATCAGATTGGTCATCTCTCATATCCCCTCTTTGGCGCGCCTGAACGATGAAATGCGTCGCGCCCTGTGTCAAATTTTCCGCCGGCGCTATTGCTATAGAATGAATTCCGCCACCACCGGAACATGGTCCGAGGGCTTGCCCTGGTCCCTCACCTCACGGTGGATGGTCACCCCCTCCAGGCGGTCGGTTGCCTGGGGCGAGAGCAGCAGGTGGTCGATGCGAATGCCGTGGTTCCTTTGCCATGCGCCGGCCTGGTAGTCCCAGAAGGTGTAGCCGCCCGCCGCCCCGTCGGCGGCCATGTAGGCGTCGGTGAGTCCCAGCCACTTCAACGCCCGCCAGGCCCCTCGGCTTTCCGGCTGGAACAGGGCGTCGCCCGTCCAGGCGGCGGGATTGTCGGCGTCGTCCGGCTCGGGAATGACGTTGTAGTCGCCGGCCAGGACGAGGGGCTCTTCCAGCGCCAGCAGATCGCGTGCGTGAGCGTTCAGCCGCGCCAGCCAGCGGAGCTTGTAGGCGAACTTTTCGGTTCCCGCCGGATTGCCGTTGGGCAGGTAGATCGCCGCCACCCGCACGGGCCTGGGCCCGGAGACCACCGCCTCCAGATAGCGGGCGTGATCGTCGATCCCCTCGGCGTGGCCGTCATTCCCGGGCAGGCCCTTGCGCACGTCTTCGAGCGGCGTCTTGGCGAGCAGGGCCACGCCGTTGTAGGTCTTCTGGCCATGGACGGCGACGTTGTAGCCCAGCGCCTCGAACGCCTCGGCCGGGAACTTCTCGTCGACGCACTTGATCTCCTGCAGGCAGGCGACATCGGGCCGCGCCGCCTCGAACCAGCCCAGCACCGTCTCAAGCCGGGCGTTGATCGAGTTGACGTTCCAGGTGGCGATTTTCATGTCGCGGAGGATAGCGGGGTTCTGGGCCGCCGTCTTGGGGCGGGACGCCTCAGACCGAAAAGCTGACCCCGCATCCGCAGCTCGACTTGGCGTTGGGGTTGTTGACGCGGAATTCGGCCGCCGCCAGTTCGTCGGCGAAGTCAATCTCGGAGCCTTTCAGGAGGACCAAGGAGATGACATCGACCACCGCCGCCGCCCCGTCGCGCTCCACTCTCACGTCGTCCGGCTCGGCGCTCTCCACCAGATCGAAGCGGTACTGGAAGCCCGAGCAGCCGCCGCCGTCCACGGCCACGCGCAGCATCATCGGCCGGCCCTCCAGCACGGCGATGGCGTGCAGCCGGCGGGCGGCGGCGGGCGAGAGGGTGATGTCGGCTTGCGTCATGGGTTGGGTGTTTCCGCGTCGGTCTCTATATGAGGGCGTCAGGGCCTCTCCGCAAAGGGGCGAAGCGAATTCGGGGTGGCATGGCCATCGCACCAGCGGCGTCGGCGAGGGTCTCTTGGGCCGAGGATCCGGCCAAGTCGCGGGGCCGGCGCCACCCCGAGTCGGCCAGCGCCACCCGCACCCCCTTCGCCCGCGACCGCGACCGAATCATCCACACCTCGGCCTTCCGCCGTCTGAAGGAGAAGACCCAGGTGTTCGTCGCCCACGAGGGCGATCACTTCCGCACCCGCCTGACCCATTCCCTGGAGGTGGCCCAGATCGCCCGCTCCATCGCCACCGCCCTGGGCCTGGACGCCGATCTCGCCGA
>JBDTIW010000225.1:0-3724 GCA_039936215.1 Caulobacteraceae bacterium
CTTGCCGCGCGCGGCGACGAAATCGTCCGAGCCGCGTTTGGGCATCAGATAGGCGGCCCGGGCCCCATCGAGGTCACCGATATTGCTCAAGATGTCGCCGACCAGCATCCAGGCCTCGTCCCGCCCTGGGTCGAGACGCAGAGCCAGGCGCAGATAGGCCAGGGCCACCTCTTCCTGCTTCTGGACGATCAGAATGGTCGCCGGCGCGATCAGCGCTTCGGCGGCGGACTGTCGGATGGAGGGCAGTGGCGGCGGCGCCTTGCGCGCCTCGGCCCGGCTCCGCGCCTCTCGCAATGTTTCGTCGGTGGGATTGTGGACGAGGGCCTGATCGTAGAGGGCCACCGCTTCGGGCGCGCGGCCAAGGCGCTCCAGCATCTCGCCCAGGTTGAGAGTGGCGAGGCCCCCCGGATCACCGGCGGCGATCAAGGCGCGGAAGGCCGTCTCGGCTTCGTCGTAGCGATGGAAGCGTTCGTAGAGCTTGCCCTGATCGAGATTGGCGAAGAACTGAGAGATCGGCTCGCCGGCGATGATCGGATGTACGGTGGCGCCCTGCACGTCACCGGCGGCGGCGGCGGCCCATGGCGCCAGCAGGGCGGCGGCGCCTTGGTGCGGCTCTCCGACGTCCGGGCCGGTCAGAATGGCGTGGGCGTCCTTGGCGTCGCCCTCCGCCATGGCTTCGACCCCGCGCACCAGCCCGCCCAGATGACGCGCCGACAGCTCTACGGCGGGGTCGGTGGGGGCGATGGTCGAGGCCCGCTTCACATCGCCGGCCAGCAGAGAGGCGCTGAAGGCGCGGTTGTCCAGCAAGGGGCCGTCGGTCCCCGGGCCAACCGCGGCCGCCCGGTCGAAATAACCGGCCGCCGCATTGCCATGACCACCGTTGATGGCCGCTTGGCCGGCGAGGAACAGGCCATAGGCCGAATCGTCCCGCGAGCCTGTAGCCGCGCCAAGACTCGCGGAGGGACCAAGTGTGGGGCCGGACGACGGTGTGGCGCAGGCGGCGAGCGCCGCCAGCGGCAAGAGCACGAGGAGACTGCGGGGCTGCGGCATGGCTCGCCTTCTTGGTCCCGAAATGTGGCGCCTGCAAGGACGGCGGGCTCGCTGGTAACGCCTACATATTGGGATAGTTCGGCCCCCCGCCGCCTTCCGGGGTTGTCCATCGGATGTTCCGCGACGGGTCCTTGATGTCGCAGGTTTTGCAGTGGACGCAGTTCTGGGCGTTGATCTGGAAGCGCGGATTGGCCCCCGCCTCGTCGTATAGCACCTCATAGACGCCGGCCGGGCAATAGAGCCGGGCCGGCTCACCATAGAGCGGCAGGTTCACCGCGATGGGGGTGGCCGGATCGTTCAGCTTCAGGTGCGCCGGCTGATCCTCCGCGTGGTTGGTGGCCGAGAGGAAGACGCTGGAGAGCTTGTCGAAGCTCAACACCCCGTCGGGCTTGGGATAGACGATGGGCTTGTAGTCCTTGGCCAACCCCGTCGAAGCGGCGTCGGTCTTGCCGTGCTTGAGGGTTCCAAAGACGGAGAATCCGCCGGTGAGATTGGCGAGAATCAGATCGGCCATCACCACCGCCCCGCCAACCCAGGTGCCGAACCTGGACCACAGCGGCTTGGCGTTGCGCACCACGTAAAGTTCCTGGCGAACCCACGACGTGTCGTAGGCGCTCTGGTATGCGGTCAGAATGTCGCCGCCCCGGCCGGCTTGGAGGGCGGCGAACGCCGCCCCGGCGGCTAACATGCCGGTTTTCATGGCGTTGTGGGTGCCCTTGATGCGCGGCAGGTTCACAAACCCCGCCGAGCAGCCGATCAGCGCCCCGCCAGGGAAGGCGAGGGCCGGGACCGACTGAAAGCCGCCCTCGGTGATCGCCCGCGCGCCATAGGCGATACGCTTGCCGCCCTCCAGATAGCGCCGGATCGAGGGGTGATGCTTCAGGCGCTGGAACTCGTCGAACGGCGACAGCCACGGGTTCTTGTAGTTCAGATGGACCACGAAGCCGATGGACACGTAGTTGTCGCCGAAATGGTACATGAAGCTGCCGCCGCCGGTCTTGCCGTCCAGCGGCCAGCCGACGGTGTGCTGCACCAGGCCGCTCTGAAAGGCCTCGTCGGGGACCTGCCATATCTCCTTAAGGCCGATGCCGAACTTTTGCGGCTCCTTGCCTTCGCAGAGGTGGAATTTGGCCTGGATCTCCTTGGCCAGCGAACCGCGAACCCCCTCGGCGATAAAGGTGTATTTGGCGTGCAGTTCCAGGCCGCTCTGGTAGTCGCCCTTGCGCTGGCCGTCCTTGCCGATGCCGAACACGCCGGCCACCACGCCTTTGACCGCCCCGCCTTCGTCGTAGACAACCTCGGAAGCCGCCATGCCCGGATAGATCTCAACCCCCAGCGCCTCGGCTTGGGTGGCCAGCCACCGGCACAGATTGGCCAGGGAGGCGATATAGTTGCCGTGGTTGTGCATGAACTTCGGCATGGGAAACATCGGGATATCGAGGTCGCCCAAGGGCCCCAAGGCCAGGAAACGATCCTTGGTGACCGGCGTCTCCAGGGGGGCGCCCTTTTCCTTCCAATCGGGGATAAGTTCGTTCAGCGCCCGGGGATCGATCACCGCGCCGGAGAGGATGTGCGCCCCGACCTCCGAGCCCTTTTCCACCACCGCGACGGAGACCTCGGCGCCCGCGCCTTGGGCAAGCTGTTTGAGGCGGATGGCGGCCGACAGTCCGGCCGGGCCAGCCCCGACAATGACCACGTCGTAGTCCATCGCCTCGCGCTCGACATCGTCGCTCATGGCCTTAAATCCCCTAATCTTGGCGCCGGACGCATCTTAATCGAAGCCACCGCCGAGGCGGTCAAGGAGAAACCGCCGCTTGGCCAGGCGCCTCCCCCTCGCCGCCCCGCGGGTGTAAGCCTTTGCCGATGTCCGCCGACCCGCGCGCCGTGGAGAGCCTGCTCGCCTTCTGGGCCGAAACCGGCGTGGAGGCGTGCTACGCCGATGCGCCCATCGATCGAATGGCGGTGGCCAAGCCGGTTCGGCCCGCGGCGAGCGGCGCTCTGGCTGAACGAACGCCACGGAGTGCGCCCGAGGCGAGCGCGGTTGCCGAGGAGGCTCGCGTTCTGGCGGCGGGGGCGGCCGACCTGGACGCCTTGCGGGCGGCCATAGCGAACTTCGAGGGTTGTTCCCTCAAGACCGCCGGGGCCCGTCAGGCGGTGTTCGCGCGCGGCGCGCACGATGCGCCGGTGATGGTGATCGGCGAGGCGCCGGGCGCCGAGGAAGACATCCAGGGCGCTCCCTTCGTCGGGCGGGCCGGCAAGCTGCTGGACAGGATGCTGGCGGCGGCGGGCCTTGAGGGAAGGGTGTTCATCACCAACACCGTCTTCTGGCGGCCGCCCGGCAACCGCGACCCCACCCTGGCCGAACAGCGGGCGTGCGCGCCCTTTCTGGAGCGGGCCATCGCCCTGGTGCGGCCCCGGCTGCTGCTGCTGGTCGGCGGCGCCGCGTCCAAGTCGGTCCTCGGCCGCGCCGAAGGCATATTGAGCATTCGCGGTCGCTGGTTCGGGTGGCGATCGGCCGACGGAACGCTGGAGATTCCCGCCCTGCCCACCTTGCACCCGGCCTTCCTGCTGCGCCAAAGCGCCGCCAAGAAGAAGGCCTGGGAGGATCTGCTGACCCTGACCGAGCGGCTCGATCGACCGGAACGCCCCGCCTAAGAGGATGGCGCCGCGCCGG
>JBDTIW010000226.1:0-8739 GCA_039936215.1 Caulobacteraceae bacterium
CGACCCAACTCGGACCCTTGGAGCGTCTGCTTTTGTGTAGCGATCGATGGCGACGGACGATGGCCAACAGGACGACAAGGGTGCGCCAGGTATCGGCTGCCCCAAGGCCAGCCGCTGGGCCGGGAAGGGACCCAAGCCAACATGGGACTAGGCCGTGTGGAGTCGCCGCCACATTGGCATCCTGGCGCGGGGGGCTTTCGCATAGCCGCCTTATTTTCGGACGAGATGGAGCAGCTCTATGTCGGTGTCGGAATTGACGATCCCGATATAGATGGGCTTTCCCGAACGTGGGTCGATGGCGAAATCCGTGTCGTTCGTCGCCCTGGGCATGTCGGCGAAGGGACGTGCGCGGCCTCCAAAAATGGGTGCGGAAAGCAGTCGTTTGGGGTTCGGATATATCCCATCGGCGAAGACGATCTGGTCCTTGAGGATCGTCCATTGGTCCGGGCTGCGAGGAGAAAACCCGGTGACGATCAGCGCGGGTTTGGGCCCCAGGCGCCAGATGCCCGGCTGGTCGACCTTGACGCCAAAGAGGCTGTCGCCCCGCGTTCTCACCGCGATCCAGCCAGGGTTGGTAATGGGATAGGGCTTGTCCGGCCGGGAAAGATCGGCCCGCCACAGTCTCCAGCCGCCCCCGTTCCGGGCGGGAAACAGCAGGGAGCGGCCGTCGGCGCGCCAAGCCGGCTGTCCGACCTCGACGGCCGAAACCGGGATGGTGGCGAGTTCGCGACCGCCGCGGCCGACGACGTTCAGGGTGATCGTCGCGTTCACGGTCCGCACGAAGGCCAGGGCGGCGCCATCGGGGGACCAGGACAGACCGAAGACATAGCCGGCGCCCCAGCTCAAGAACGAGCGAGGCGCCGCGCCACGGGCCGCCAGCCAGATGGCGTTGTCGCCCGATCGATCGGAGGCCAGGGCCAAGGTCCCGTCGGGGGCAAATGTCGGCGACCAGCTCTGGCCATTCGCCGGGTCGGTAACCCTCGGCTCGGCTTCCCCGGACGCGGGAGGGCACATGACGTTGAAACGAGAGGAGCTGATCTCGGCGGCGAGGAGACCACCCGGCCCGGAAGCGAGGCGTCCGACGTCCAACGGCCAGACGGCCACGAGCGTGCGATCTCCGCCGCCGATCGGATAGGCCCACAGGGTCGATTCAACCCCGTTTCCAGCCGCGACGAACAGGGCGGTGGAATCTTCGCTCCAGGCAAAGCCGCCCTGATTCTGCTCGAGGTTAGCGACGATCCGCTCTCGCCCGCCGCGAAGGTCGTGGATCGTCACCAGGGATTGTGTCTCGGGGGAGGATCGGGTGAAAGCGAGCCAGCGCCCGTCCGGCGATACCGCCGGCTCGCTATCGCCGAGGCCTCCCGACGGATGGGTTATCGTCCTGCGGCCGCCGGTAGCGAGATCGAGACGCACGATCCGGCCGGCGGCGGTCGAGGTGACGGCGTCGCTGAACAGGAGGGCGTCTGCGGCCGGACTCCAGACAGCCCGCGAGCGCCCCGCGCCCTGGCACCGTCCGACCTCCCTCGCCAGCCCGGCCGGCGCGTTGACGACCATGATCCGGCAAGGCTCGCCGGGGCGAGCGGCGACATAGGCGATACGGGCGCCGTCCGGCGACCAAACGGGCGCCGCATCGTCGTAGGGGCCATCGGTTAGCCGGATCGATTCTCCGCCTGACAGCCGCTTCAGATAGATGCGGCGGCTGGCAATGTTCGGGCCGGCGGAATAGGCCAGCGTTTTTCCATCCGGGGATATCGCCGGATGCCGTTCCGCCCAAGGGGTGGAGACTAGGCTTTCGGACCGCTCCACCGCCCACCGGGCCGGCCGGGCGCTCATGATGAATGTCGCCGCGATCGCGGCTACCGCGAGCGCCAGGGTGCCCGTCGCGGCGATCCATGGCAATCGCCGGCCTCCGGCCCGGGACCGGGCGACGGTCGCCACCGGCCCCGCCGCCGCGGGATACAGCGCCAGGCGATGGCCGATCTTGGGAATTGTCTCGATCGTGAAGGCGCCCGCCGCCTCGATTTGCGTCAACCGGCGTAGGCTCTGGATGCTTCGATTGATGGAGTCCTCGCCGATCGACAGCCCGCTCCAACAGGACTCGACCAGGGCCGGGCGGGAAACAACCTCGCCGTCGGCCCGCGCCAGCGCGACCAGCACCTGCATGACGCGGGGCTGTAGGCGGACGCGCCTTCCCCCCACAACCACCTCGCAGGCCGATGGCCGTATTCGCGCCTCGCCGAGACTAAAGTCCGGCTCGCGCGCCAGATCGATCCGACCCGCGGGCGAGGGAGCCCCCGATAGATCGTTCATGGCCGCCTTGTACGCCGTGGTCGGAAATTGGTCGGCAAAAGATCGGCTCCGGATCATTCCATCGCGGCGGACTTTCGCCCCTTGATCGTTCCGCCGCAAGCCTTCGCTCGCGGGCCATTTTGCAATCGGGAGGCTACATCGTGATCAACACTCCAATTCGCCGCCGGCGCGTGTCCGGGCGGTCGCTGTTCATAGCCGGCGCGAGCCTCGTCGCCCTCGCCCTGGGGGCGCATGGGGCGGCGGCGGCCGGATACTCGGTCCACCCCCTGGTCACCGACGATCAATCGGTCCTGGCGTCCCTGCCTTATGGCCCGGCCCCGACCGTCGATCCGGCCCTGATCAACCCCTGGGACATCACCGCCACCCCGAACGGCGGATGGGTGGTCGCCAACGCCGGGGGGTGATGGCGGGCCGGGCACGGTTCTTGGCACGGTCACGGTCTATGGCGGCACCGGCAAGATCGCGAGGTCGACGGTGTCGGTTCCCGAGGCGTCGGGCCCGCCGTTGGGTCCGACCGGCGCGGTCAACGTCATTGGCGCCGGCTTCAAGATGCCGACGGGCGAGCCCGCCCTCTATCTCTTCGACAACCTGGACGGCTCGATCTCGGGCTGGGACGGCGAGAGCAGGACGGTGACCATCGTGGCCGGACTCAACGGCGGCAATTTGGCGGTTTACACCGGCCTGGAGGTCGTGAGCTCGGGCGGCTCGACCCGCCTGTACGCGGTGAACGGGATCACCGGCGCCATCGATGTCTTCGACACCAACTTCGCCAACGTGACCCTGGCCGGCGCCTTCGTCGATCCGGGTCCCAATCCGGCCGGGCTGGCGCCATTCAATATCGAGAACCTGGACGCTGGCCATCTGTGGGTCACCTACGCCACCCCCGGGGGGGCCTCGTCGATGGCCAAGCTGGGCCAGGGTTTCGTCAGCGTGTTCAATCTTGACGGCACCTTCGTGCGGCGGTTCGCCAACGGCGGGACCCTGTCCTCTCCCTGGGGCGTCGCCATCGCGCCCGCCAATTTCGGCAAGTTCAGCAACAACGTGCTGATCGGCAATTTCAACGATGGCCCCAAGCTGGGCTTCATCTCGGCCTTCGATCCGGTCACCGGCCAGTTCAGGGGCATCCTGCGCGAGGGCGCCAATCCCATCGTCCTTCCCGGCCTGTGGGCGATGCATTTCGGGGCCGGGGCGCAGGCGGGCTCGATGTTCTTCAGCGCGGGCATCGGCGCCGAGCACCACGGCCTGTTCGGCGCCATCTCCCTCGCCGGCTCGCCGGACTAGGCGCTCGCGCCACGCAGGCCTGCCGTTCGGCCGGCCTTCGCCCGCGCCACGGGCTGGGCCGGTCGCTTCTCGCTCACGCATCGCCGCCTCGCGCCAACTCGCGCGGAGCGGCGATCGTGCTGGCGCCCTCTCCACGGAGGCTTGCGGCCACACAATTGACCACTAGCTGGTATGATGACGCCGCTGTCGGCGTTCGGGCCGCGGCGGAGCAGTGTGATGAGAGTGATATTGGCCCAGCCACGCGGCTTTTGCGCCGGCGTGGTGCGCGCCATCGACATCGTCGAACGGGCGCTGGAGAAATACCAGTCTCCTATCTATGTGCGCCACGAGATCGTCCACAATCGCCACGTCGTCGATAGCCTGAGAGCCAAGGGGGCCATCTTCGTCGAGGAGTTGAGCGAGGTGCCTGATGGCGCCCACGCCGTGTTCAGCGCCCACGGCGTAGCCCAGTCGGTGGTCAGGGCGGCGGCGGCCCGCGGCCTGCCGGTGCTGGACGCCACCTGCCCGCTGGTGTCGAAAGTCCATGCTCAGGCCAAGCGCTATGTGCGCCAGGGCCGCACCATGATCCTGATCGGCCACGCCGGGCATCCGGAGGTGGAGGGGACGATCGGTCAGATCGACGCCCCGGTGCATCTGGTCTCCACCGTCGCCGACGTCGCGGCCCTGGACGTACCGGCGCAAACGCCGCTGGCCTATGTCACCCAGACGACGCTCAGCGTGGACGACACCAAGGCGGTGATCGAATCGCTAAAGGCCCGCTTTTCCAACATCGTCGGGCCGGACACCTCCGATATTTGCTACGCCACCCAGCATCGCCAGTCGGCGGTGCGCGACATGTGCAAGGTGGCCCAGGTCATTCTGGTGGTCGGGGCGAAAAATAGCTCCAATTCCAACCGCCTGTGCGAGATCGGTCTGGAGGAAGGCATCCCCAGCTACCTGATCGCCGACGCCTCGGCCCTCGATCCCGCATGGGTGGAAGGCAAGGACGCGGTGGGGCTGACTGCCGGCGCCTCGGCGCCGGAGGAATTGATCGAGGAGGTCATCGAGGCCTTGCGGCGGCTAGGCCCGGTCAAGGTCGAACCCATGGACGGGGTCAAGGAAGATATCGAGTTTCGCCTTCCGGCCGAGCTTCGAGCCTGATCTTGGGCTATAACCTCATTTTGTGGATTTGAGAGGAGCGCGGCGTGGGCCTGCCCATTACGGCCGTGGCGCGGATCGGCGCCTATATCGTCGGCAAGCATTTCAGCGGGGCCAAACGCTATCCGCTGGTGCTGATGCTTGAGCCTTTGTTCCGCTGCAACCTGGCCTGCGCCGGCTGCGGGAAGATCGACTATCCCGACGAAATCTTGAATCAGCGCCTCAGCATCGCTCAGTGCATGGAAGCGATCGACGAGTGCGGGACGCCGGTGGTCTCCATCGCCGGCGGGGAGCCGCTGTTGCACCGTGACATGCCTAGGATCGTGCGGGGATTTCTGGATCGCGGAAAATACGTCATCCTGTGCACCAACGCCCTGCTGTTGACCAAGAAAATCGATCAGTACAAGCCCGACCCGATGTTCACCTGGTCGATCCATCTGGACGGCGATAAGGTCATGCACGACAAGTCGGTGTGCCTGGACGGCGTCTATGAAACTGCGGTGGCGGCGATCAAGCTCGCCAAATCCAAGGGCTTTCGGGTCAGCATCAACTGCACCCTGTTCCAGGGCGCCGAGCCGGCGCGGGTGGCGCAATTTCTCGACGAGATGAAGGCGATCGGCCTCGACGGCACGACCATCTCGCCCGGCTACGCCTACGAGCGGGCCCCCGATCAGGACCATTTCCTCAACCGCACCAAGACCAAGCAGCTTTTCCGCGACATCTTCGCGCTAGGGGCCGGCGGCAAGAAGTGGTCCTTTACCCAATCGACCATGTTCCTGGACTTTCTGGCCGGCAACCAAGCCTATCATTGCACCCCCTGGGGCAACCCCACCCGCACCGTGTTCGGCTGGCAACGGCCCTGCTACCTCTTGGGCGAGGGCTATGCCAAGACGTTCAAGGAACTGATGGAAGAGACCGACTGGGACGCCTACGGGGTCGGCAATTACGAGAAATGCGCCGACTGCATGGTCCACAGCGGCTTCGAAGCCAGCGCCGTCACCGACACCTTGAAGCATCCGCTCAAGGCGCTGAGCGTGAGCCTACTTGGCGTGCGAACGACCGGCGCCATGGCCAAGGACATCTCCCGCGCCAATGAGCGCCCGGCCAAGTTCGTCTTCTCAGGTCATGTCGACAAGATGCTGGACGAAATACGGACAACCCAGCCGCGGGCCAAGAAGGTGGCGCGCGTCTCTTAAGGCGGCGAACGCGACGCCCGCTTCGCGGGCGGTGCGGATCAGAGCCGGAAGCTCCCAGGGCCGCGCCGCCAGCGCCCGCAACACCGCGCCGATATCGCCTTCGCCGTTGGCCTTGAGGCCGGATTGGGCGGCGCTCGGCAGGGCTCGGTCGGCTGGATCGGAGATCGCGCGCAGGATGGCCAACGGGATGGCGCGACGCCGCGCCAAGTCGGTGACGATGTGGGATTCCATGTCCACGCCGTCCGCGCCTGATCGTTCACGAAGCGCCGCCTTGCCCTCGACGCCTGCCACCATGGCGTCGCCGCCGACCACACGGCCGGCTCTCGCCTTTGGCAGCGCCGACAGCAGCCTATTTCGCCAAGCCGGGTCGTCGCAGTCCACCAACAGATCGCCGGCCTTCAGCGACGGGTCGAGCCCGCCGCACAGCCCGAAACTGACCACGCCCGCCGCGCCGCCCGCCAGGGCTCCGTCGAGGTCTACCGCCAACCGGCCCGCCCGCCCGCCCCCGACGATCACCTTCGCCCCGCCGCCCGCGACGATCCGCGCCTCACGGACCATTCCCACGACGACGATGAGGCGCTCCGCGCCCGCTCCATCAACCCTCGCCCCCGCGTTTGCGGGGGAGAGGGTAGGGTGAGGGGGTGGCGCCGACGCATCGCTCCCGCCGAAATATCCGGTCATTCGGCAAGACCCCTCACCCAACCCTCTCCCCGTAAGAACGGGGCGAAGGCCTTCAAGTATCGGGAGCGATTGACCGACAGGTTCAACTCACATCCCAAACCCCACCCGCCGCGTGTTGCCGCGCTTCAGATTGCGATATCGCGCCAGGGCCCATAGCGGAAAGATCTTCGAATAGCCGTGGTAGCGCAGGTAGAAGACGCGCGGGAAGCCGCCGCCGGTGTAGGTGTCTTCGGGCCAGACGCCCTGGGCGTCCTGATGGGCGAAAAGCCAGGCGACGCCGCGCCTCACCGCCGGATGGTCCGCCTCGCCCGCCGCCATCAGGCCAAGGAGAGCCCAGGCGGTCTGTGACGACGCCGACGGCGCCGCCTCGTGACCCTGGTAGTCGAGCTTGTAGCTCTCGCACCCCTCGCCCCAGCCGCCGTCCGGGTTCTGGATGGCGACCAGCCAGTCCACGGCGCGGCGGACCATAGGCGAGCCTGCCTCCACGCCGGCCGCGTTCAGCGCGCACAGGGCCGACCAGGTTCCGTACACATAGTTGACGCCCCAACGGCCGAACCAGCTTCCATCGCCTCGCTGTTCGCGCTCCAGATAGGCCAGCGCGGCCGCCAAGCGCGGGCTGCCCATGCGCTCGCCCAGTTGGGCCAACATGCTCACGCAGCGGGCCGCGACATCGACGGTGGGCGGATCAAGCAGGGCGCCATGGTCGGCGAAAGGGATGTTGTTGAGATAGTGATAGGTGTTGTCGGCGTCGAACGCGCCCCAGCCGCCATTTTTGCTTTGCAGGCCGGTCACCCACTCGGCGCCTCGATCGATGGCCCCGTCATAGGCGCCGCCGGTTTCGGCGCGATGGCGGGCGCGGTCCATGGCCATAACCACCACGGCGGTGTCGTCGAGATCGGGATAGTGGTCGTTGCGGTACTGGAACGACCAGCCGCCCGGCCGCACGCCTGGCCGCCGCTCCGCCCAATCGCCGGCGACATTCAGCACCTGCAGGGGCGCAAGCCATGCCAAGCCCCGCGCGGAGGCCGTTTCGCTGGTCTGCTCGGAAGCCTCCAGTAGAGCGTGGGCGGCGAGCGCCGTATCCCATATCGGCGAAAGGCAGGGCTGACAGTAGGCCTCGTCGTCCCCCACGATCAGCAGCTTATTGATGGCCCGCCGCGCCATGGCGCGGCGCGGATCGTCATCGTCACAGCCCAGGGCGTCGTACATCATCACCGCATTGGCCATGGCCGGAAAGATCGCCCCCAGGCCGTCCTCGCCGTTGAGCCGCTCGTCGACGAAGGCCGTGGCCTTTTCGATGGCAAGGCGGCGCGAGGCTTTTGGAAACAACGGTTCGACCACCCTGAGCGCCGCGTCGAGGGCGAAGAAGAAGCTGGCCCACGGCTCCTTCTGGTGCGCCCCTCTGGCGAGGGAGCGGATGGTCCGGGGTGGCCGGACGAACAGTTCGTCGATGGTCACGCCGCGCGGGTTTCGCGCCCGGGGTTTCAAGGCTCTCAACACGAGCAAGGGCACGATCACCGTGCGCGCCCAATAGGAGATCTTGGAGAGATGAACCGGAAACCATCTGGGCAGAAGGATGATCTGCACCGGCATTTCGGGAACCGCCCGCCAGGACAGGATGCCGAACAGGGCCAGCAGGATGCGGGTGAAGACGTTGCAGGCGCCGGCCCCGCCCTTGGCCAGCAGCGCCTCGCGCGCCGCGGTCATGTGCGGCGCGGCCGGATCGTCGCCGACCATCTTGAGCGCGAAATAGGCCTTCACCGTCGCGCTGACGTCCAAGGCCCCGCCGTGATAGAGCGGCCAGCCGCCGTGCGTGCCCCGCACCCGGCGCAGATAGACGCCGATCTTGCGTTCGAGTTCGAGGTCGGGCGGCTCGCCCAGATAGTGTGTCAGGAGAACATATTCGGCCGGGATGGTGGCGTCCGCCTCCAGCTCGAACACCCAATGGCCGTCCGGCTTCTGACCCGCCAGCAGGGCGTCGGACGCCCGTGCGATGGCGTCGTCGAGCCCAGCCGGGTCGGCGCCCGCCGCCCTGGCGGGTCTGATCGGAGAGGCGTCGTCCATGCTTTGGTCCCGTGGCGCCGCGATCCTATCAGTCTCGGGCGCCGGTGTCTTTCCGCCTTGTAACTTGCCA
>JBDTIW010000227.1:0-4139 GCA_039936215.1 Caulobacteraceae bacterium
CCTTGCAGGCGACCTCGAAGACGTCGTTGGTGGTCGACTGGCCCAGGGCGCGCGCCTTGTCGAGGGTGCAGATCTTGCCGGCCTTGGCGATATAGGGGACGAGGCCGGCCTTGGGGTCGGCGTTGCCCGGCAGAATGCACTGGGTGGTGTTGGGCTTGCCGTCGGGACCGGGCTCGGCAAACTGGATGCAGGTGTAAGCCACCGGCGCGGCGTCGCCGACCTTCTGGACGATCACCCCGAGGTTGCCGGTGCAGGCCAGTTCGTAGAGCGTCGTCTCGGCCTTGGTCTTGGGGTCCTTGGCCTCGCCGACCAGGCGCGCGTCGGCCACCTGGCAATCGAGGCCGGCCGCCGAGACCAGGCCCGGCGCGGCGGCCATGCCCTTGTCGCGCTGGTCCTTGGTGACGGCCGCCGGCGCGGCCTTGGCCGCCGCGTGGGCCGCCGCCACGGGCGAGACGACCGCCATCAGCAGGATGGCCGCGAGACGGATACCGATCGACCTCATGGCGTATTCTCCCTTGGTGTCGTTGTGCTTGACCGGTCCAATGCCCGCCCCGCGCCGTCCGGTCAAGATCGCGGCGGGCGAGGATCGAAGCGCCCCCACCGCCGGCAGCCCGATCAAACGCTTTGCGGCGCGACGATCCGAACTTCGGGAAACGCCGCGCGTATCCGGCGCGGGTCGCGCGTGATCAGGGTCAGGTTCTCGACCTGGGCATGGGCTCCGATCAGGAAGTCGGCCAAAATAGCTTGGCGCGTCCCGCCTCGGCGGCGATAGTCGGCGTGCGCCTTGCCCGCCGGGCCGGCGGCGGACCAGGGCAGGTCCCGTCTCTGTATGACCCCCGCGGCCGTCAGGTATTCAGGCGCGCCGCCTTGGAAGGCTATCGCCGTTTCGGCGAATATGATCTGGTTTATGAACAGCGGTTCGTTCTCGCCGGCCTGCCTGAGCGCGTCGCGCGACCACGCGCCCCACGTCGGATCGTCGCGCGCGATGTCGATCAGGACCGAGCTGTCGATGAGGGCGCCGGTCACGGGCCGTGTCGATCCGATCCGCGGGTCATGTCGAGGATTTCCTCGGTGGTCCACGGGCAATCGCTCGCGCTGCCCGCGAAGCGTTCAAGCCAATCCTCGATCCGTTTGGCCCTGGCGTCAGGCCCGTCCGGCCCCTGCTTTTCGAGAACGATCTTGGCCCCATCCCTCACGAACCGCACCTCGTCGCCCGGCCGCAGATGCAGTTCGCGGCGAACCGGCGCGGGGATGGTCACCTGGCCCTTGACGGTTATTCTCATCGCCCTGTTCCGCATGTATTACATTCGGGTATTACATAGCGCGAGAAGGATGTGGACGCCATGAGCCTTTCCGGCAAGACCCTGTTCGTCACCGGCGCCTCGCGCGGCATCGGCCTGGCCATCGCCCTGCGCGCCGCCCGGGATGGCGCCAACATCGCCGTCGCCGCCAAGACGAGCGAGCCCCACAAGCACCTGCCCGGCACCATCCACACCGCCGCCAAGGAGATCGAGGACGCCGGCGGCCACGCCCTGCCGCTGATCGTCGATGTGCGCGACGAGGCGAGCGTTTACGAGGCGGTGGAAAAGACGGTCGCCCGCTTCGGCGGGATCGACATCTGCGTCAACAACGCCTCGGCCATCCAGCTCACCGGGACGCTGGCCACCGACATGAAGCGCTACGACCTGATGCAGCAGATCAATGCGCGCGGCACATTCTTGACCTCCAAGGCCTGCATCCCGCACCTCAAGGCGGCGGCCAACCCGCATGTGCTCATGCTCTCGCCGCCCCTCGACATGAGCCCACGCTGGTTCGCCCCGCATGTGGCCTACACCATGGCCAAGTTCGGCATGAGCCTCTGCGTCCTGGGCATGGCCGAGGAGTTCCGCGGCGACGGCATCGCCTTCAACGCCCTTTGGCCGCGCACCGGCATCGCCACCGCCGCCATCCGCTTCGCCCTGGGCGGCGACGAAGGCATGAAGGCCTGCCGCACCACCGACATCATGGCCGACGCCGCCCACGCCATCTTCGAAAAGCCGGCCCGCGAATTCACCGGCCACTTCCTGATCGACGACACCTTCCTCTACGGCGAAGGGGTGCGCGATTTCGAGGCATACCGCATCGATCCCACCCGCCCCCTGATGCCCGACTTCTTCGTGCCGGCCGATATCCCGCCGCCGCCCGGCGTCGCGGTCGGCGCATGAGCGAAATCGCCATCCGTTCGGCCGACGAGGACGACGCCCCGCTGATCCTGCGGTTCATCCATGAATTGGCCGACTATGAGCGCCTGCGCGATCAGGTCAGGCTGAACGAAGCCGATGTCCGCGCCCTTCTCTTCGGCCCGGTCCCGCACGCCTTTTGCGACATTGCCGAGGTCGCCAGCGTTCCGGTCGGCTTCGCCTTCTGGTTCTATAGCGTCTCGACCTTCGAGGGCCATCGCGGCCTCTATCTGGAGGACCTCTACGTCCGGCCAGCGGCGCGCGGCGCGGGCGTCGGCAAGGCCCTCCTGGCCCACCTGGCCAAGCGCTGCCTCGACGAGGGCCTCAAGCGCATGGAATGGGCGGTTCTCGACTGGAACGCCGACGCCATCGCCTTCTACGACCGCATCGGCGCCACCGCCAAAACCGAATGGATCACCCGCAAACTGACCGGCGAGGCGCTGGAGAGGTTGGGGGCTTCGTAGCGCGGGCCGACCACCGCGGCGCCCCGCCCCACCCAACGCCGTCATCCCGGAAAGCCGGCGCAGCCGGCTTATCCGGGACCTAGGAGCCACATTCAATGCATCTCGCGGCCGCGATCGGCTGATCGTCACATCCGGGACGCGGCCCCTAGGTCCCGGATAGTCCGCGCTGGCGCGCGTCCTTCCGGGATGACGGCGGGGAGGTGGATTTCGTGTGGCGCAAGACAAGCTCCAGGAATCACCGCCTTGCCCCCCGCCCCAAACCCTCCCATAACCCCCTCAGGCGGTCCTCCCTTCGCCGGGGGGCCAAGAGGGAAGGCGGTGCGGGGCTCTTATCCCCAAATCCGCCGCTGTGCCCGCAACTGTGAGCGGCGAGAGCGCGCGTCCATTCCGCCCCACCACGGGCGGCGCCACTGGGTGACCGGGAAGGCGAGGACGCGGGGCTCGACGACCCGCGAGCCAGGAGACCTGCCGCCACGTCGCTCGTCCGAGGTCCGGGTCAGGCCGTCGGCGTGGGAGGCTTGGTGTTTGCTCCTTTCAAGCGACTTCGTCGGCCGGCGCGCCGTCCCTAGTCGCTGACCGCCGCGCGGCGCCGCGCGCGGCGTGGAGAGCCACCCGTGCGCGCGCTATTCATCCCGATCCTGCTTCTCGCCGGCCCGGCCTTCGCCGACCCGCCGACCCCGGTCGGCGAGGTGATCGTCACCGCCGGTCGCCTGCCGGCCGAACTGGCCGACGCACCGGACGCCCATGTGGTGACCCGGCAAGAGATCGACCTTCGCCAGGCGAGCTTCGCCGCCGATGTCCTGCGCCTGATCCCGGGCCTGGCGGTGAGCGACAACGGGGCCTTCGGCGGCGCCACAGGGGTGCGCATCCGCGGCGCCTCGGCCGACAAGACCCTGGTCCTCATCGACGGGGTGGTTCAGAACGACGCTTCCCAGCCCTCTGGCGGCTATGATTTCGGGGCTCTGGACCTGAGCGACATCGCGCGGATCGAGGTGCTGTCGGGCCCGCAGGGCTCGCTATGGGGCTCCGACGCCATCGGCGGGGTGATCGCGCTCGCCACCCGCGAGGAAGACGGCTGGCGGGCCGCTCTGGAGGGCGGATCGCTCTCCACCGCGCGGGCCTCGGTCGGATTTGGCCACAGCGGCGAAGCCTGGGCGCTGGGCGCCTCGGCGTCGGGCTTTTCCACTGGCGGCGTCTCCAAGGCCGACGGCTTTCCCGAGCGCGATCCCTTCTACGAATGGACCGCCAGCCTGGGCGGGCGGGTGGCGCTCAACCCGGCGTTGGGTCTGGACGGGCGCGTCCGCTACGCCAATTCCCACACCGACATCGACGGCTACGCGCCGCCCGCCTTCACCTTCGGCGACACCGCCGAATACGCCACCTCAAGGGCGTGGACCGGCTACGCCCGCGCCACCTGGGCCGGCCCATGGGGTTTCACCCACACCCTGCTCGTCGA
>JBDTIW010000228.1:0-6845 GCA_039936215.1 Caulobacteraceae bacterium
GGCGGTGAGCTGGGCGGGATTGAACTCGATCCAGCCGGGCACATTATGGCCGGCGCCCTGCTCCATGTTCTCGCGCAACAGCTTGTGGATACCTTCACGGAAGGTGATGGTCTGGCCGGGCTTGACCAGGTAGCTGGCGATGTCGGTGCGGACGCCATCGACGATGGTGTGGCCGTGGGCGACGATCTGGCGGGTGGCCCAGATGGTGCGGCCGACGCCCATGCGACGCACCACGTTATCCAGGCGGCATTCCAAAAGCTGCATCAGCGTGTTGCCGGTGTTGCCCTTGGATTTCTTGGCCATCGTGAAAAAGCGGCGAAACTGCTTTTCCTGGATGCAGTAATGAAACCGCAGCTTCTGCTTTCCGTCAGGCGAACGCCATATTCGGTATTGCGGCGGCCGGCGCGGCGTCGAAGATCGCGCGGATGTAGGCTTCGCGGTGGACGGCGGCCAGATCGGCCTCCTCCGCCAGGGGGGCTTCGCGCCAGTCGAGGTCAAGGTCGGAGGCGTCCCTCAGGACGCCGGTGACCGCGGCCAGGCGTTCGGGAGACTCCGGATGGCGCCCGCCCGGCCGATGGCCGAGCATGTCGGGGTGGGTATAAAGGGCGAGAGCCATGAACCGATCCTAATTGCGGATGCCCGTCTAGACCATGACAATCCCCGCTATTGGCCCCGCCATTCGCCGCGCCGGACCCGCCGACGCCCCCGCCCTGGCCGCCATCGGCGCCGCCACCTTCGCCGAGACGTTTGACTATCTCTACGACGCGGAGGACCTGGAAGCCTTCCTGGCCAGCGCCTACGACCTCAAGGCGACGCGGCGCGATCTGGCCGACCCAAGCTGCGCGGCGTGGCTGGCGGAGGAGGACGGGGTCGCGGTCGGCTACGCCACGGCCGGCCCGTGCGATCTGCCGCACCCTGAGGTGACGGACCGGTGTGGCGAGTTGAAGCGGATCTATGTGACGCGCTGCGGCCAAGGCGGCGGATTGGGCTCGCGCCTGATGGAGACCGCCTTGGCGTGGCTGGAGGACCAGGGTCGCCGCCGGATATGGATCGGCGTGTGGTCGGGCAATCTGGGCGCGCGACGGCTCTACGAGCGGCGGGGATTCGAAAAGGTGGGGGAATATTATTTCCAGGTCGGCCGGGCCCGCGACCGGGAGTTCATCCTGCGGCGGGGGTGAACCTTGGTGTGCTTGGTGTGCTTGGTGACAGGAATTTCAACCACCAAGGGCTCGAAGGACACCAAGTCTGGACAGGCGCCCCCGACGCCCCCATCCTTCGATTGAAACAGCCGTTCGACCCGCGAGACCCCACTCCCATGTTCATGCGCTTCTTCACCGAGCTGAAGGCGGCCAAGGTGCCGGTGACCTTGAAGGAATATCTGATGCTCATGGAGGGCATGGACCGCTCGGTGATCGAGCGGCGGGTGGAGGATTTCTACTATCTGTCGCGCTGCGCCCTGGTGAAGGACGAAAAGCATCTCGACCGTTTCGACGTGGTGTTCGGCCACGTGTTCAAGGGTCTGGAACTGGTTTCGGTGGAAAGGCCCACCCACATCCCGGCCGAGTGGCTGCGGCGCCTCACCGAAAGCTTCCTCACCGAAGAGGAGAAGAAGGAAATCGAGGCCATGGGCGGCTTCGACAAGCTGATGGAGATGCTGGCCGAGCGCATGAAGCGGGGGCGCGGCGAGGACGGCGAAGGGGGAGACGAGAACACGCGCGGCAACGGCCGTAATTTCCCTATCGGGGCCGACGGCTATCACCCCGAGGGCATCCGCATCGGCCAGGACAAGGGCCGCCACGGCAAGGCGATCAAGGTGTGGGACAAGCGCGAATACAAGAATCTCGACGATTCGGTGGAGCTGGGCACCCGCAACATCAAGATCGCCCTGCGCCGGCTGCGCAAGTTCGCCCGGCAAGGGGCGCCCGACGAACTGGACATGAAGGGGACGATCAAGGAGACGGCCAACCGGGGCTATCTGGACCTGGTCATGCGGCCGGAACGGCGGAACACCATCAAGGTGCTGATCTTCTTCGACATCGGCGGCTCAATGGACAGCCACATCCGGGTCTGCGAGGAGCTGTTCAGCGCGGCGCGCACCGAGTTCAAGACCATGGAGTTCTTCTATTTCCACAACTGCCTCTACGAGGGGGTGTGGAAGGATAACCGCCGCCGGCACACCGAGAAGCTGGAAACCTGGGACCTGCTCAATAAGTACGGGCGGGACTACAAGGTGATCTTCGTCGGCGACGCCACCATGAGCCCCTATGAGATCACCTATCCGGGCGGCTCGGTGGAGCATTGGAACGAGGAGCCCGGCGCGGTGTGGATGGCGCGCGCCGCCAATACCTGGGAGTCCATCGCCTGGCTCAACCCCACCCCCGCCCGCCACTGGGACCACACCCCCTCAATCGGGGCGATGCGCCAACTGGTCGGCGACCGCATGTTCCCCCTGACCATTCAGGGGCTGGACGGGGCGATGCGGGAATTGGTGCGGTAGGGGAGCGGCGAGAGGCGGCGACCCGCCCCGTTACGGTAGAGAGGCAGGCCCCTACTCCTCCTCGCCCAGCTCCCGCGCCTCCTCGGGCAGCATGATGGGGATGCCGTCGCGGATGGGGTAGGCGAGGCGGGCGGCGCGGCTGATCAGTTCGGCCTTGCCGCGATCATAGTCGAGAGGCGCGTGGGTCACCGGGCAGACCAGGATCTCCAGCAGGCGCGGATCGATGTCGGGGGCGGGGTTTTCGGTCATGGTGGGTCCTACTGCATGGCGGGTGGGGCGTCGTCTTCGTCGTCGTCATCGTCGTCGCGGCCCGGAGCGGCGAGGGCGGAATCGATGGCCAGCAGGGCGGCCAGGGCGGCGCGCCGCTCCTCCAGGCCGGTGGCTTCCAGCAGGGCCTGCTTTTCCATCGGCTGGAAGGGGAGGGCCATGCACAAGCTGTTGATCAGGGCGCCGGCGGGGGCGGCGCCCACGGCGTCCCATTCGATGCCCAGGCCCCGGCAGTCGAGATAGCGCTCCAGCAGGGCCATGAAGGGGACGCGCTCGAATTCCATCGCCGTCTCGTCGGCATCCAGATCGGCCTCGAAAGGGGCGAAGTCGGCCCGCACGTGCCGGTAGGGCGCGCCGGCGGCGATCTCCTCGCCGGCCGCGAACCGGCACACCCCGGAAAGGGCGATGAGGTATTTCCCATCGCCGGTTTCGGCATAGCTGGTGATCCGGCCCACGCAGCCGATCCGCTCCAGGCGAGGGCGGGCGCGCGGGCCGCCGGATCTGGTCTGGATCATGCCGATCAGGCGGTCTCCGGCCATGGCGTCGTCGATCATGTTCAGATAGCGCGGCTCGAAGATCTGCAAGGGGAGGACCGCGGCGGGCAGCAGAATGGCCCCATCGAGGGGAAAGACCGCCACAATGGCCGGCAGATCCGCCGTCTTCCTGTAGCCGGCCCCGGCCATCGCGCGCCCTTGTGTTCGAGGTTCAGGAAAACAGGATCGACGACAGGCGCCGGCGGCCCTGCCTGGCCACATCGCTGGCCGGACCCGCCGCCTCGAAGACGGTGAGCAACTGCCGGCGCGCCGCCCCGTCCTCGAAGTCACGGTCGCGCTCGATCAGGGCGAGCAGCTGGTCGGCGGCGGCGGCGAACTTACCCTGGCCGGCCAGAGCCTTGGCCAGTTCCAGCCGCGCGGCGTGATCGTCGGGGTCGGCGGCCAAGCGCGCTTCGGGGCCGGCGGTGTCGGAGGGCGCGCCGGCGGCCAGGGCTAGGGCGGCGCGGACGCTATCCAGATCGGGGCTCGTAGCGCCGGCCGGGGCCATGGCCGCCACCTCGCCGGCCCGTTCCGTATCGCCGCCGGCCAGATAGCAGCGCGCCAGGCCGCCGATGGCGGCGAGGTTTTCCGGCTCCAGCTGCAGCGCCTCGGCGTAGCCCTGGGCCGCGCCGCCGAGGTCGCCCAGGTCCAGGGACTCTTTGGCCATGGCCAGGGCCTCGTCGATTTCCGAGGCCGCCGCCGGGCCGATCAGCTTGTCGATGAAGGCCTTCAGCTGGCTGTCGGGTAGGGCGCCGGTGAAGCCGTCCACCGGTTTGCCGGCGGCGAAGGCGTAGACGGTGGGGACGGACTGGACGCGCAGCTGGCCGGCGATGACCGGGTTCTTGTCGATGTCGATCTTGACCAGCTTGACCGCCCCCTTGGCGGCCTTGACCGCCCTTTCCAGGGCGGGGGTGAGCTGGCGGCACGGCCCGCACCAGGTCGCCCAGAAGTCGACGATGACCGGGCATGTCCTGGAGGCCGCGATGACGTCGGCGGCGAAGCTGGCGTCGGAGCCGTCCTTGATCAGATCGGCGGGCGGGGCGGAGGCGGTTTCTCCGATCAGCGACATGGTCTCTCCAAGGGGCGGCGTTGGGCGCGCCTTAAGATGGTCGCACCGGGCCGCGCCCGCAACCGGGGCGTTTCCCCAACGCTCTCTTCCCCCCTCTGGGGGAAGTCCCGACGAAGTCAGGGATGGGGACTCCAGCTTGAACCGGCGATCCGTGCGCGTTGGAGCCCCCTTCCCGGCCTTCGGCCGGACTTCCCCCAAAAGGGGAAGAGAGCGGAAAACGTCTTGCGCTACCACTGGTCAACAGAACCTACGGCGGGTCACCCAACTTGGTTGCAAACTCGAAATCTTGCGGGCACTCATTCCATTCCAAAAGGCGGTCCAATCCTCTTTCCAAGAGAGAGACTAGTGAGACCGACAACTGGTCGCCCGTGACACCATCAGCGATGATCGCCTGTTTCCAAAAACGTTCGCGCACACGGTCTTCCGAACAAACCGCCCACACCTTCCAGGAATCCATCTCCAGATCGACGCGGAAAATTTGTAGTAAGCTACTGAGCGGCATATCCTTTTTCAGGGAACGCTCAGGCCAGTCCTTGGCATTTTTCGAGATTCTGAAAGCGTGGATCGCGGCAAATTCCTCAAGAGCGGGGTCCAGCGCCGGCAAGGGCTGTTCGGCCAGGTCCCACTCCCTTTGCGTCCCGTACCAGCCACCGTTCGCCATCTGATGCCGCCTCGGAAACAATGCGGATAGCTTAGCCACCTGAGGCGCGGCCGGGAAGCGGACGATCTGAACTTCTTGGGTGAGTCGATAGGGTTATCGATCCCAACTTCGCGAAATCGACGATGAGCGGCGTCACCCCAGCGCCCCCAGGAACCGCCGAAACCCCGCCTGGCCCACCGTCGTGGTCGCGGTGTTGACCAGGGGATGGAAGTTCACCTGCTCCGCTTCGGCCAGGGCGGCGTCTAGGATGAAGCCGACGCCGCGAGGCTCGCGCTGTTGCCCTAGGCGGACCGTGCGATGGCGTCGGGCTTGACCCAGCCCGTGAACCGGACACGGATCATCCAGAAGATCAGCAGGCCCAGCGGCAGGAGCGGCGGCAGAAAGAAGGCCGGCGTCACCTCCACGTGGCCGGGTAGGAGCCGGGGCAATCCGTTGGTGAAGGCCGAGCCGGTGGCCAGGAGGAGCCCCAGGCACATGCGCCACAGATGCCGCGCGATGCGCGGCGCCCCCGATATGCCGCCGGCCAGCACGACCTTGGCGTCGGCGATCGCCGCGAGGGCGATCACGGCGGCGAAGCTGTAAACCGCGATGAGCAAAGGGCCTTTGAACGAGGGCGCCTGACCGGTGGCCACCTGATAGGCCAAGATCGCGAAGGGCGCGCAGAGCAGGAGCGCGACGGCCAGCGCGATCTTTTCGGCGAGACCGATGGCGCCCGCCTTGCGCCGGACGGTCAGCCAGGCCGTCGCCACCAAATAGAAGGTGAAGGCGCCGATGGCCAGATTGACGATCTGGCCGGGCCTCACGACGGCGAGGTAGGCGGCGAACGTCGCCATGACCAGCATGGAGACGAAGAAGACAGCTCCGGCCCGGCGGTGGAGGCGCGCGCCCTTGCGGGCAAATACGGCGATAAATCCCGAGGCGAGTCCGACGGCGCCCGCGCCGATGTGAAGGATGAAGGCGAGCGTCGTCGCTTCGCGAAGCAACGGCACTGCGCTGCTTGAAGGATCATCGGCCGGTTACCCCCACCTGTCCAAGGCACGGCTACATAGTGTTATGCACTACTAAATCACCAGAGCGATGTCAACCGCGCCTGCCGGGCGAAGTCGGACGAGGTTAGGCGGATTGAGGATAGGGCGGTCTATCCCAGCTTCGCGAAATCGACGATGAGCGGTGTTACCCCCAGCGCCCCCAGGAACCGCCGGAACCCCGTCTGGCTGACCGTGGTGGTCGCGGTGTTGACGAGGGGATGGAAGTTCACCCGTTCGGCACCGGCCAGGGCGGCGTCGAGGATGAAGCCAACGGCGTGGGAGGAGTCGTTGATCAGGGCGAAGGCGGTGACCGAGCCGGGGGTCACGCTCAGGGTCTTCATCAGCAGGTCGGCCTTGCCGAACGACAGGCGGGCCGCACCGATGACGGCGGGGAGGCGTTTCAGATCGATCACGGTATCGTCGCGGGCCGAGATCAGCCACGGCCGGTCCTTGGCGTCGTTGAGGAACAGGTTCTTGGTGTGGGCGCCGGGGAGGGCCGCCAGGGCCGCGTCCGCCTCGCCGACCCTGAACACCGCCGGGTGATCGAGGGTGGCGTGGGCGATTCCGTAGGCGTCCAGGAAAGCCATCAGGTCGGCGCGGGTTTTCATGGCGATGCTCCTAATACAAAACGTCGGCGGGCGGGCTTGGGCCTTGGACCCCGCTCGTAGCGCGGGCTTCCAGCCCATAGGCGCTAAGATAAGGGATTCACGTGGTATCCGGCTTGTGATTCAAGCTTCGAATGGAAGCTGATTGGGCAAATTCATTCGACGGTAGCTGGGGCCAGATCGAG
>JBDTIW010000229.1:0-4675 GCA_039936215.1 Caulobacteraceae bacterium
GTGGTGGCGATGATTCTCGACGGCGTGCTGGGCGAAGGAGAACCGTTGCCATCGGTGCGCACGGTGGCGGCCGAGTATCGCGTCAATCCGCTCACCGTTCTGAAGGGCTATCAACAACTGGTCGAGGAGCATCTGGTGGAGAAGAAGCGGGGCCTGGGGCTGTTCATCAACGACGGGGCGCGCGATCTGCTGCTGGCGGCCGAGCGCCAGCGGTTTCTCGCCGAGCAATGGCCGCCTATCGCCGCGACCATCCGACGGCTCGGCCTGACGTCCAAGGAGCTACTCGCCGCCGCCAATCTCGCAGGGGAGGGCTGAACCCGTGGCCTGCATAGAAGCCCGCGGCCTGCGCAAGGCCTTCGGCAATACGATCGCCCTGGCCGGAATCGATCTTGACGTTGAGGAGGGCCGCATCCTTGGCCTGATCGGCCTCAACGGGGCGGGCAAGAGCACGGCCCTGAACGCCATCCTCGGCCTCACCTCCCATGAGGGCGAGCTGAAGGTGCTGGGGCGCGATCCGTGGAAGGAGCGCGGCAAGGTGATGGAGGATGTCTGCTTCATCGCCGATGTCGCTGTGCTGCCCAGGTGGATGCGGGTCTCGCAGGCGCTCGACTATGTCGCCGGCGTGCATCCGAGGTTCGACCGGGCGAAGGCGGAAGCGTTTCTCGCCAGGACCGACATCAAGCGCGCGAACAAGGTGCGACAACTGTCCAAGGGCATGGTGACCCAGCTTCATCTGGCCCTGGTGATGGCCATCGACGCCAGGCTGCTGGTGCTGGACGAGCCGACCCTGGGGCTCGATCTGCTCTATCGCAAGCAGTTCTACGACACCCTGCTCAACGACTATTTCGACCGCAGCCGGACCATCGTGGTGACGACCCACCAGGTCGAGGAGGTCCAGCACATCCTCACCGACCTGATGTTCATCAATCGCGGCGCCATCGTGCTTTCCTGCGGCATGGAGGCCTTCGAGGCCCGCTACAGCGAGGTGATGGTCGGCCCGGAGCATATCGCCGAGGCGCGGACGCTTGGGCCCATCTACGAGCGCCAGGTGTTCGGGCGCGGCCTGCTCATCTTCGATTCGGTCGATCGCGGCCGGCTCGCGGCGCTGGGCGACGTGCGCACGCCCAGCATCGCCGACCTGTTCGTCGCCGTGATGGGCGGCGGGTCCGTCGCCAGCCAGGTGGTCGCCAGCCAATCCACCGCCAGTTCGGGAGCCGCCGCATGACCAGCCAGTCGGACGTCATGGCCGAGACCCCCGACGCGGGCGCCGCGCGGCGGACGATGTCCGCCACCCGGCCCTTCTGCTGGTCGGTGCGTCGCGAACTGTGGGAGACCCGGTCGATCTATGTCGCGCCGCTGGCCGTCGCGGCCGTGGTACTGCTGGCGCTGCTGATCGGCGCCATCACCCAGCCGCACGGCGTACGCGCCCTCGCCTCGCTCGATCCGGCGCGGCAGGCCGCTACGCTCGCCCAGGCCTACGGATTCGCCGCGTTTCCGATCAGCGTGACCGGGTTCATCGTCGCGGTGTTCTATTGCCTGGGCGCCCTGCATAACGAGCGCCGCGACCGCAGCATCCTGTTCTGGAAATCGCTGCCGGTCTCCGACCTGACGAGCGTGCTCGCCAAGGCGAGCATTCCCCTGGTGGTCCTGCCGCTCGTCATCATGGCGATCATCATCGTCCTGCGCCTGATCATGCTGGTGCTGGGGAGCGCGATCCTTCTGGCCAACGGCCTCAGCGCCGCGCCGCTGTGGACCCACCTCCCCCTGCTCCAGCTATCGGTGGTTCCGCTCTACGGGACGGTGGTGGAGGCGCTATGGTACGCGCCGATCTACGGCTGGCTGCTGCTGGTCTCGGGGTGGGCGCGGCGCGCGCCGTTCCTGTGGGCCGTCCTCCCGCCGCTCGGCATCGTCGTGTTCGAGAAGATCGCCTTCAACAGCACCTCCCTCCTCTCCCTGCTGGGCTACCGTCTGGCGGGCAGCGACACCGAAGCCTTCGCCGCCAATTCGGGAGGCAAGGACGTGATCTGGCGGCTGGCCCAGCTCGATCCGGCCAAGTTCCTCGGCACCCCCGGCCTGTGGGCCGGGCTGGCGGTGGCCGCCGCCTTCATCGCTGCGGCGGTGTGGATGCGCCGGCGCCGCGAGCCGATCTGACGGCATCCGGCTCGCTTCAACCAATCGATCGCGCAGGAGGCGCACGAATGATCGCCGCTGCAATGACCGCCGGCACGCACCTGAGATCCATCCCCGACAAGGCCCTGAACGGGGCCGCCAGGGTCTGGCTCGCGGCGGCGCTGATCGGCCAGTGGGTGTTCCTCTACTATATCCTCGCCTTCTATGGCGGCTCGACCCTGACCGGGAATTTCCAGGCCTGGACCAGGAATCACGCCCTGCTCAAAGGCTATATTCCGGGCGACACGGCCGGCAATCTCGCCTTCGGCGCCCACGCCCTGCTGGCCGGCTACATAGCGTTCGGCGGCGCGATCCAGCTCGTTCCGTGGATACGAGCCCACGCCCCGGCCTTCCACCGCTGGAACGGGCGGGTGTTCCTGGCGACCGCCATGGCTCTCAGCGTCACCGGCCTCTACATGGTCTGGGTGCTCGGCGCGCGCCTGGGCCTCGTCGGCGCGGTGGGGATCAGCGGCAACGCCGCTCTGATCGTCGTCTTCGCCGCCCTGGCCTGGATTTTGGCGAGCCGACGCGACTTCGCCGCCCACCGGCGCTGGGCGTTGCGAACCTACATGGTCGCCAACGGCCAATGGTTCTTCCGGGTCGGCCTGTTCGCCTGGATCATCGTCAACGGCGGGCCGGTGGGGATCGGCAAGAACTTCGACGGGCCGTTCGTCATCGCCTGGGAATTCGGCTGCTACCTCCTGCCGCTCGCCGTCCTTGAGCTTTACCTGCGCGCCAAGGACAAGGCGGGGCCCGGCGGGCGCCTGGCGATGGCCGGCGCCTTGGCTCTTCTCACCGTTCTCACCGTTGTCGGAATAGCCGGGGTCTACATGTTCATGTGGCGGCCGGTGCTGGCGAGGATATGACCATGTCGGGACCGATCGGGGAGGCTTCGCCGCGCCTCAAGGCCAGGATCGCCGGCGGGCTGTGGCTGGCCGTTATCGTCACGGGAATCTTCGCCGAACTGTTCGTTCGCTCGACCCTAATCGTCTCGGGCGACGCGGCGGCTACGGCGCGCAGGATCATGGCGTCGCAGGCGCTGTTTCGCCTGGGGTTCGTGGCCGACCTCATGTCCGGCGTGTGCTATCTCGGCGTTATCTTTTATCTCTATGAACTGCTTAGGCCGGTGAGCCGAAGCCTCTCACGGCTCGCGGCCTTTTTCGGCGTGGCGGGCAGCGCCATCTTCGCGCTGAATCTGGTCAACATGATCGCGCCCCTCGTCCTGCTGGGCGGCGGCCACGGTCTGGCGGCGTTCAGGTTCGATCAGCTACAGGCGTTGGCCTACGCGTTCCTGCGGCTGCACGGCTATGGCTACGGCCTGAGCCTGGTGTTCTTCTCGGGATTTTACCTGAGCTTGGTTGGGGTCCTGGTTTTCAGGTCGACCTTCCTTCCCCGGATTCTCGGCGTACTGCTGACGATCGCCGGGGTTTGCTACCTGATCGGCTGTTTCGCCGACTTCCTGGCCCCCCGCTCGCCGACATACTCTCCTCGTACATATTCCTGCCCGGCCTGATCGCGGAACTGGCCATGGCTCTGTGGCTGCTGGCGATCGGGCTGAACGCCGCCAAATGGGAGGCGATGGCCGGCGCGGTGGTAGCGCGCCGGGCGCCTTGTCGTCCACAGATTGTGCAGATGAACCCAGATGAAATCGATATAAGCTCACGGCCGATTCCATCGCGACGTTCAACGAATCGGGGGCCTATTGGCCACCTTCCATCTGCGTAATCTGCGGATAGGATCGTTCCCTTCGCATCGACACACCCCTCTTCGGCAGCGTCGTGGAGAATCGACCAGCCGAAATAGACCTCGGCCTCGACGATCTTCCCGTCGCGAACGGTCAGGATCTCGGTGTTGCGGAAGCGCTTCCCAGCGGTGTTCCGACCTTCGTAGGTGACGAAGACTCGGTCCCCGTCCGGGACGACATTGATGAAGTCGAAGCCGGCGATCGCCGTGCTGCCCCGCCAGCAGCGGGCGAAATAGGTCGCCCGGTCGATGCGGTTGTCGAGCTGGTGAAATGGAAATCGTCCGCGATCAGGGCCTTGATCGCCGGCCTGTCCCTGTCGACATAGGCTTGGTAGCTGGCGCCGGCGACGGCGGCCGGATCGTCTCGCACGCCGCTCCTCCTTTCACCGCCCCCTACTTGCGGTTGCAGAAATCCAAAAATCGCCGCTGCAGGTCCTTGTCGGTCTTGAAGACGCCGGTGAACTGGGTGGTGATGGTCGAGACGTGACGGTGATTGACACCCCGCGTGGTCATGCACTGGTGTTCGGCGTCGATCAGCACCGCGACGCCCTGCGGGCGCAGGGAATCGACAATGGCGTCGGCGACCTGCTGGGTCAGGGTCTCCTGGGTCTGCAGGCGGCGGGCGAAGATCTCCACCACCCGCGCCAGCTTGGAGATGCCCACCACCTTGTTGGTCGGCAGATAGGCGACGTAGGCCTTGCCCAGGAACGGGGCCATGTGATGCTCGCAGTGGCTCTCCACCTCGATGTCGCGCAGCATGACG
>JBDTIW010000230.1:0-9694 GCA_039936215.1 Caulobacteraceae bacterium
GTCCTGCCCTGGGGTCAGATGAGCTTCTGGGGGGCCAAGGTGATCACCAACCTGCTGGGCGCCTTCCCGCTGGTCGGCAAGACCATCACCACCCTTCTGTGGGGCGGCTATTCGGTGGATTCGCCCACCCTCAACCGCTTCTTCTCCCTGCACTATCTGCTGCCGTTCGTGATCGCCGCCGTGGTCGCCCTGCACATCTGGGCCCTGCATGTGCCGGGCAACAACAATCCCACCGGCGTCAATGTGAAGAGCAAGACCGACACGGTGGCCTTCCACCCCTACTACACGGTCAAGGACGGCTTCGCGATTTCGCTGTTTCTGATCCTGTTCGCGGTCTTCGTCTTCTATCTGCCCGAGGCCCTGGGCAAGGTGGACAACGCCATACCGGCCAACCCCCTGGTGACCCCGGCCCACATCGTGCCGGAATGGTATCTGCTGCCCTTCTACGCCATCCTGCGCGCCATCCCCGACAAGCTGATGGGGGTGCTGGCCCTGGGCGGCTCGATCGGCGTGCTGTTCGCCCTGCCGTGGCTCGACCGCTCCAAGGTCCGTTCCATGCGCTATCGACCCACGGCGCGGCTGTATTTCTTCATCTGGATCGTCGCCAGCCTGGCGCTCGGCTGGTGCGGCTCGCAGGAGCCGCAGGGCCAGGTGATCCCGGGCATCGCCGGTCCGACCCTGATCGACTACGACATCAACAGCGTCACCTGGCTCAGCCGCGTCGCTGCATTCTACTATTTCATCTATTTCCTCATCATCAACCCCTTCCTGTTGCCGCGGGAGACGCCGCTGCCGGTCCCCGATTCCCTTTACACGCCGGTGCTGGCGCACCCCCCCGCGACGCCGCTCGGCGTGGCGGTGGCGAGCCCAGAGAAGGCTTGAGCAAGATGACGCGCAAGGCTTCCCTCCTCGCCGTCATCGCCGGCGCCCTCGCCCTGGCCGGGCCGGCGTTGGCCGAATCGACGCAGCTGCCGCCGCCGACCATCCACTGGTCCTTCGAAGGGCCGTTCGGGTCCTACAATCAGGAACAGCTCCAGCGCGGCTACAAGGTCTACCGCGAGGTCTGCGCGACCTGCCATTCCATGAACATGGTGGCGTTTCGCAATCTGGGCGATCCGGGCGGGCCGTTCTGGGATCCAAAATACCCCAATTCCAACGACAATCCGGTGGTGAAGACCATCGCCAAGGACTATCAGATCGCCGATATCGACTCCGAAACCGGCGACGCCATCAAGCGGCCGGGGACCAGCGCCGACTATTTCCCCGCCCCCTTCGCCAATGAGCCGGCCGCCCGGGCCAGCAACGGCGGCGCCCTGCCGCCGGATATGTCGATGCTGGCCAAGGCGCGCGAGGGCGGCGCCGCCTACATATATGGCATCGTCACCGGCGATACGGCGGGCGCGCCGCACGGCCTGATCGTGCCGGCCGGCAAATACTACGATCCCTATATCGCCGGCGACATGAGCGCCTATTGGAAGGGCAATCCAAACAAGATCCCCACCGGCGGCTTCATCGCCATGCCCCCGCCGCTCGTCGCAGACAAGGTCACCTTCGACGACGGCACCAAAGCCACCCTCAAGCAGGAAGCCAAGGACGTCGCCGCCTTCCTGCAATGGGCCGCCGATCCCAAGATGGAGGAGCGCAAGGAGGCGGGCCTGGCGGTGATGATCTTCCTGCTGCTCTTTTCAGGCGTCCTCTACGCCAGCTATCGCCGGGTGTGGAGCGACGTGGGGCATTAGGAGTCGGTATCGTGCGCGCGGCGCCCTGATCGGGCGCGATGCAAAACGGGTGGGGAAAAGGAAATGCCGAATATCGATACGGGTAATACCGGCTTCATGCTACTGTGCAGCAGCCTGGTCATGCTCATGACGCCGGGCCTTGCCTTTTTCTATGGCGGGCTGGTCAGTCGGCGCAACGTCCTCACGATCATGATGCAGTCCTATGTCTCAATGGGCTGGACCACTGTCCTCTGGTTCGCTTTCGGATACTCGCTTTGCTTCTCCGGCGATGTCGGCGGAGTCATCGGCAACCTCGACATGGCGTTCATGCACGGCGTCACGCTCGCGACACCGTCGGCGACTCCCGGCATTCCTCTGATCGTCCACGTCGCTTATCAAATGATGTTCGCGATCATCACGCCGGCGCTGATCACCGGCGCTTTCGCCAATCGCATTTCCTTCAAGGCCTATATGGCGTTTCTGACGCTTTGGCTTGTCTTCGTCTACTTTCCGTTTGCCCACATGATCTGGGGCGGCGGCATCCTGCAGCGATGGGGCGTCCTCGACTTCGCCGGAGGAATTGTCGTGCATAACACCGCCGGGCTGGCGGCGCTGGCGTCGGTCCTCTACGTCGGTCGCAGGCGGGTGGCGGATGGGGGTGCGCACAGCGTTCCGCTGGTCGCTCTGGGGACCGGCCTCCTGTGGTTCGGCTGGTACGGCTTCAACGCCGGCAGCGAGTTCAAGGTCGACGCCGTGACCGCGGTTGCCTTCCTCAACACCGATGTGGCGGCCTCGTTCGCTGCTATCGCGTGGATGGCGGTCGACTGGTCGATGCAGAAACGGCCGACCTTCGTCGGTCTGCTCACCGGAGCGGTCGCCGGCCTCGCCACGATTACGCCGGCGGCGGGCTACGTCTCGCCGATCGCCGCGGTCGTCATCGGACTCGCGGCGGGTGTCGTCTGCTATTTCGCGGTCGCCCTTAAGAACCGGCTCAAATGGGATGACGCGCTCGACGTCTGGGGCGTGCACGGAGTCGGCGGAGCCTTGGGGATCGTACTGCTCGGGCTCTTCGCCACCACCGCGTTCAACCCCGGCGGCGCCAATGGATTGATCGCCGGCAATCCGTCCTTCTTCCTCAAAGAGCTGGTGGCGATCGCCCTCTCATCGATCTGGGCCTTTTGCTTCACCTACGGCATGTTGTGGCTGATCGATCGCGTGACGCCGGTGAAGGTCGAGCAGACCGACGAAGAGCGGGGGCTGGACGAGGCGCTCCATGGCGAGACGGCCTACCTTGTCTGATCGAGACGACATCGAGGCGCCAGGCGATTGAAGGCAGGGTTGATACGCCCCACCCGACCGCGTCGCCTGGAATGTCCACGCCTCGGCTCGGAGGCCACCCGTTGGAATCTCACCGCCAGGGAACAGGCGTCAGGTCCACTCGGCGGTTCTTCAGATCCAGGCGCAGATGAAAGCGCCGCCACACCGCGTCCCCGATCGCGCCCGCCAGTCCGGGCGGAGCTTGCGCCATCAGGCCGGCCGGCGTCCGCTCGAAGAGTAAGCCTCCCAAGGACAAGGCCCGCAGCCTCGCGGGGGGGGCCTCGCGGCCCGCAGGGTCGATGCCGACGGGCGGTGGCCTCGACAGGCTCGCGTCCGCGATGCGTATTCCGGCCGAGGCGGTGTCGATTGCGAACAGGCCGGCGCGGCTGGTCGGCCCATCGGAGATCGCCGCCGCGATCGCTGGAACGCCCGCCACGACTTGCACCTTCAACTTCATGGCGCCGGACGCCGCGGCGCGATGACGCCGGTCTAGGCGCACCGTGCACGGCGCGAAGCCGATATCGACCACGAAGGGCCCAAGGGCGTCCGCGCCAAGCACGCCGGCGATGTTGGTCGTGAAGGCGCGCGTACGGGCGTCGAGATCGGTCACCTCCATGTGGAACCCGTGAATCCGCTCGCCCGCCAGGACCAGGTCGGCGCTTGCCTCGTCGGTCGTGACGCCGCCGCTTTGGGCCCGGGTCACGTGGAGTTGGCTCTTGGGCGTGGAGAGATCGAGGATGAAGTCGCCGGCGATGTCGCCGAAGGCGGCCGGGACCACCAGGGCGCCGTTTTCGAACCAGCAGCGCGCCACGCCGGCGCGCGCGCCCCCGGCGACCAGAATCACGGCGACGCACAGTCTTGCCAGCCATTTCACGGGCGCGACCATAGCCAAGTCGAGACGCCTCGGCGATAAGGCCGGCGCGAATGATGGCGTGCGCGGAAGGGTGAGGCATGGCGGCTTGGAAGCTGGGGGTGATCGGCGGATCGGGGCTCTATGAGATCGACGGCCTCAAGAACGCCCGCTGGGTGAAGGTCGAGAGCCCGTTCGGAGCGCCGTCGGACGATCTCTTGACCGGCAAACTGGACGGGGTCGAACTGGTCTTCCTGCCCCGGCATGGCCGCGGCCATCCGCTGCCGCCCACCGCGGTCAACGCGCGGGCCAATATCGACGCCCTCAAGCGCGCCGGCTGCACCGATGTCCTGTCGTTGTCGGCGGTGGGATCGCTGCGGGAGGCCCTGACGCCCGGCGATTTCGTCATCGTCGATCAGTTCATCGACCGCACTTTCGCGCGCGAAAAGAGCTTCTTTGGCGCCGGCCTGGCCGCCCACGTCTCCATGGCCCAGCCGGTCTGCCCCCGGCTGTCGAGCTTGGCGGCCGGCGCGGCGCGCGCGGCGGGGGCCAGGGTGGTGGAGGGCGGCTGTTATCTGGCCATGGAGGGTCCGCAGTTTTCCACCGCCGCCGAAAGCGCCCTCTACCGCTCGTGGGGCTGCGATATCATCGGCATGACGGGCATGCCCGAGGCCAAACTCGCCCGCGAGGCGGAACTGCCCTACGCCTCGGTGGCCATGGTCACCGACTACGACTGCTGGCACGAGGCCTTCGCCCACGTCGTGGTGGCCCAGATCCTCGCCGTGCTGGCCGCCAACGCCGACACGGCGCGCGCCCTCATCGGCCATCTGGCCGCCGCCCTCCCCGCCGCGCGGGCGCCCTCGCCCATCGACACCTGCCTGGACGGAGCCCTGATCACCGCGCCGTCCGCCCGCGACAAGGCCATGGTCACCAAGCTTTCGGCAGTGGCCGGCCGCGCCTTCAATGGCGGCGCCGCATGAATCTCGCCGACTCCATCCGGGCCATCCCCGACTATCCCAAGCCGGGGATCCTGTTCCGCGACATCACCACCCTGCTGGCCGACGCGCGCGCCTTCCGCCGGGCGGTGGACGAGCTTGTCCAACCGTTCGCCAGCCTGAAGATCGACAAGGTGGCCGGCATCGAAGCGCGCGGGTTCATTCTGGGCGGCGCGGTGGCGCACCAGCTATCGGCGGGCTTCGTGCCCCTGCGCAAGCGGGGCAAGCTGCCCCACCACACCCGCGCCGTGGAATACGCCCTCGAATACGGAACGGACGCCATAGAGATGCATCTCGACGCGGTGCTTGAGGGCGAGCGGGTGATGCTGATCGACGATCTGATCGCCACCGGCGGCACCGCCCTGGCGGCCGTCGATCTGCTTTCCCAGGCTAAGGCGGAGATCGTCGCCGCCGCCTTCGTGATCGATCTGCCGGCCTTGGGCGGGGCCGATCGCCTGCGGGCGGCGGGGATTTCGGTCTCGACCCTTGTCGCCTTCGAGGGCCATTGATCGGCCTTCTTTCGCGCCTGTTCCGGCGCCAAGGTGTCTTCATGGATGTCACGCCCGCTTGGCGGCTGTTTGCGCGCATGCAGGACAGCCTCGCCGCCGCCGCCGCCCTGATCTACGCCGCCTGCGTAGCCGACGCCTGGCAGGTGCTCCCCGGCCCCGCCGCGTTCAAGCTGCAACGGACCCTGATCTTTCCGGGCCTGTTCCTGGCCATTTCCCTCGCCGCGCCCCTGGCGATTCCCTTCCTGCGCAAGGCGCTCGGCCGTCATCTCCTGATCAGCTATCGCGCCGGCTTCGGCCAGAGCGTCATTTCGGTGCTCAGCGGGATTCTGGTCTTGCTGGTCGTGGCGGCGTTCATCGTCTGGCAAGTCCATGCGGCGGCGCGCGGAGGCCGCTATCCGGGCGGGGTTTTCTCGGGCTATGGAGCCGGCATAGGCCTTCTCCTCGCCCAGGCCATCCTGGTCAGGCGGCTGGAACGCGCGGGCGATTGGGGGCCGGGCGGGTAGGCGGCGTCACTCCTGGTAGTTATCGGCGGTCGGGGCCGGGCAGCGACGAACGGGCTTGGGATCGGTCGTCTCCTTCAGATCGGTGGTCCAGCACTCATCGAGCACCGAGCAATAACAGACCTCGAAGGCGACGTTCTGGCGCGCCTGATTCAACGCTTCAAAAACCTCTGAATGCTGGGCGAAGCGGCGCCAGGCCAGAAAGGTCACGCCCTCACGGGCGGGATAGATGGAGATCGGACGGCTCTCGCTCGTCTGGCCCAAGGCGATTTGACCGGCGGCCCCGATTGTCGAGGGCACGCCGCAGCAGGCCTGGAGCAACGCCTCGCGGTCGCGCATCACCGCGCCGCCATATCGGATCACGAAATGCTTTATGCGCGCCGGACCCACGCCGGCGTTCTCGATCCGCAGGAACAAGGATTCCGGTCCTGGGGCGAATCCGTTGTGCTCGGTGACGTATTTCAGGAATGGCCAGGAGTTGGCGGCTACCAGTTTGCGTTCCGTCTGACCATGGTCGATGGCGACGAAGAGCGAGATGAGGGAAATCGCTATGGCGGCGAACGCGACGATCCCGTCCACCCATCGGTGGCCGACCTTGGGCGGGTGGGCTTGAATCTCGTCAGGGGCGATGTGCATGGGAGGTTCGCTCACGAAACATCCTTTCCGCGTGGCCTGCACCGCGCTGCGAGTGGTCAGAATCCAACGGGTGGTCCCCAGCCGGCGCGTGGACATTGCGAATGACGGTGTTGGGTGGATTCCAGCCTTCGGAACGAGCTTGAGCGGGATAGCCCACTAAGCTTCCTTTCATGCCAGGATCTTCGATATTGGCGCCCAATAGTGTTCATGCCAGCCGTTAGCCAAGCTCGCGCCCTCACCATTCGGAAAACCCGTCTGATCGAACGTAAGTTCTACACCGCCCGTATGCTCGGCGAGTTCGAATTTCGCCACCGAATAAATGTGCGGCTTCCACCCCGCGGAGCGCCAAGCCTGCACGATCCGGACTCCCGGCGTCAGTTCGAGCTGCCGCCCGGAGATATAGCCGCCGAACAGGGAGAAGGAGCCACCCAATTCCATGCTGATCTGGGTGGGCGCGTTTCCCAGAGCCATGTTCTGCATCGCGCCGCTCGCCGCCACGACTCTGTCGAACGTCTTGGTATCGGTGAGAATGTGATAGATGCGTTCGGCGCTTGCCTTGAAGACGACTTCCTGGTGGATGGCCTCATTCGAGCCGGAAACCCCCATGCTCTTGGGCGACTGCGGTGTCATTGGACCTTCCGGACCCCCCAACGCTGATCTGGCGAAACCGAGCCCCACCGCGAAAGAGCCGGCGCCCATATGAAACGCTCTTCGACTAACCGACGTGGAGATCATGAGAATTCATTCCTTCTGATAGTCCGTCTGATCGGCGATTGCCGGAGGTAGCCCATACCGGTCCCCAATCTCGCCTGCGGAGTGTCAGCCAAGCACCCAAATAAACGATGTTCAACAACATCTTTTGGCCACAGGGTATCTCCACGCCTCGCGGGCGCCAGGAGGTTGAAGGATTTTGATGCCATATCCCCCGGAACATCGCGATGAAGTCAGAACAAAAATCGTCCGCAGCGCCCAGCGCCTGTTCAACCGGCGCGGATTCGAGGCGGTCTCGATTGACCAGATCATGGCCGCCGCCGGTCTCACCCGCGGTGGATTCTATCGATACTTCCCCAGCAAAAGCGACCTCTTCGCCGAAGCGATGGACTGCTTTTTCACCAATCCTGACTGCGGAAATCGCTGGGAGGGCGTTCAAGTCGATACGGCCCGGGGAAACGTCGGTCCGCAGATCGTGCGCGCCTATCTCTCTCGCCAACATTTCCAGGATATCGAAGATTCCTGCCCCATGGTGGCTCTGTCGGGCGACGTGGCCCGCAGCGGCGCCAAGGCGAAACGAGCCTATGAGAACGCCCTGAGGGCGATGGTCGAGCATCTGCAGCAAGAATCCGCCGACAACGATGGTCCCGACCGGAACTCGGCGCTGGCGATTGCCGCCTTGTGCATCGGGGGGATGGTGATCGCGCGAGCCAGCGATGACCTTTCAATTGCCGACGAGGTGCGAAACGCCGCAATGGCGACTGCCTTGGCGCTCGGCGGATGGGAGGCCCAAAGATAGAGGCGCGAAGGTCCCACCCAACAATCGAGAAAGGTGCGCTCTTGGACGGGGGTGTCCGCTGTGGGTCGACTCCCGCCGTCAGCCTATTGCCGGAGAGCGAACCCATCAAATCACGCATTGCGGTCGCCGCGTCGCCACCGAAAGCCCGAACCGGGGACCAGGTGTGCGATTTTGACCCCTAGAATTCCGCCCGACCGCGGCCGTTTTGGGCGAAGAGCCGCGGGGCGCGCCGATGGGCCAGGCGGGCGGCGTCGGGCGAAGGGTCGCTCCGTTGATCGGCGGCGAAGCCGTGGCCGGCGTCGTAGAGGTGGATCGGAAGGTCCGGATGGGCCGCGTCGATCGCTTCGACGACGCTGGGCGGGATGCTTGCGTCGTGGCGGCCGAAATGCAGGATGATCGGACAACGCGGCCTCTCTTCGATCAGTTCGGGGATTCGCCGGCCGTAGTAGCTGGAGGCGGCGGCCACGAGCGGCGAGGCTCCCGATGCGAGCCTCCCCACTTGGCCGATCCGCGGAATCTGTCATAAGGCCATGCGGGCATTTTGTTCGGCGCCGTGCCAAACAATGGCCGAAACGAGGGAGTTCTCCATGCGATTCTGTTCCGTGGCCGCGCTCGGCGCGCTGGCCGTATCGGCCATTCTGGTCCAACCCGCCGCCGCCGCGTCGGCGCCCGACGGCACGGCCTATCACCTCTATCGCCCAGGCGTACCCGCTCAGCCCGCGGCGTCGCCGCCAGGCGCGAAGACCATGCTCTACTACGGCGGCCCGGTGATCTCGACGGTGAAGGTCGCGGTGGTCCTGTGGGGGCCGACCGTCCCCAAATCCATCACCAGCCGCCTCACGCCCTACTTCAAGGCCATGGTCAACAGCACCTATATCGATCAGCTTGCCCAGTACGCCACCAACATCACCGGCGTGAACGGCCACATGGGGACGAACCAGACGATCGGCCGCGGGTCTTTCAGAGGCAAGTTCAAGATCACGCCGGCGAACATGTCGACCAACCTCACCGATGGCGACGTCCAGACCGAGCTGAAGGCGCAGATCGCGGCCGGAAAGCTGCCCCCGGCCGACCTCAATACCCTCTACATGATCTATTTCCCGGCCAACATCACCATCAGTCTCGGCAGCCTCAAGTCGTGCCAAGCCTTCGGCGCCTATCACGAGGCGGTTTCGTCCACCGTCACCCCGGCCAACATCTTCTACGGCATCATGCCCGACTGCGGCGGCGGTTTTACGACCGCCACCGTGGTGTCGTCGCACGAATTCGCCGAGGCGATCACCGACGCCATCCCGACGCCGGGCAGCCATCCGGCCTATCCGCAGGCCTGGAACAGTTCCAACGGCAGCGAGATCGGCGATCTCTGTGAAGGGCGCGACACCACCCTGTCGGCGGCCGGCCAAGTCTACCAGGTGCAGGAAATCTTCACCAACAGCACCAACGCCTGCGCGACGGGCAAGTTCACCAGCCCGTGACCCGGCGCGGGGTTCAATCGGCGTCGGCCGTGATCCTCAACGAGAGGTGATTTTCAGAGGGAGGGCACGGAGAAATCTCTGTGTCCTCCCCCCTTTCAAGCCACGATCTCACCGCGCCACGCTGGCCCGGGCCTTGGAGAGGCCGTGCCGGGCGGGCGGGGCCTCGGCCGCGTCGAGCACTTCG
>JBDTIW010000231.1:0-5544 GCA_039936215.1 Caulobacteraceae bacterium
CGCCGCCCGCCATGGACGCAAATTGCCGCCGGTCCTGGAATCGACGGCGATCTCGGGGCCCGCCGTCGTCGGCGCCTTTCGCCCGGTGATCCTGACCCCACCGGGCTTCACGTGTCTTCCGCTGGACGAGCAGCGCGCCGCCCTTTTGCACGAGATGGCCCATGTGGCGCGTCGCGACTACGCCTGGAACCTCGTCTGCGAGGCGGTGAGCCTGCCCGCCGCCTGGCACCCGGCCATCCTCACCATCAAGGCCGGGGTGCGGAAAAGCCGCGAGAGCGCCTGCGACGCCCTGGCCGCCGAGGCCATGGCCTCTCGCGTCACCTACGCCAAATGCCTGGTTTCCCTGGCCGGCCGGCTGGGCGCGCTCCAGGCCAGCCCGACCGTCCTGGTGGGCCTCATCGGTAAAAGCGATCTGGAGGAAAGACTCATGACCCTTCTCGCACCCAGGCCCGGGCGCGCCCCGGCCGCTCTGCGCCTCGCCGGCGCCCTCGCCATCGCTGGGGCCGTCCTGACCCCCGCTGTCCTGCTGCGCGTCACCCCGGCCTTCGCCGACACGCCCGTGACAGGCCAACGTCTTGCCCCGATCGCGCCGATCGCCTCCGCGGCGCCGCTCGCCGCTACCGCCCCCACGACCGCCCGCGCCGCCGCGCCTTCCAGGGCCGCCAAGACCCCCGCCGTCGAAGCGCCGGGCGCCTACGCCGTGGCGCTTGTCCAGGAACCACCGGTCCCGCCAGCGCCGCCGCCGCCGCCCGCCCCGCCGTATCCACCAGCCCCACCGCCGCCGCCGCCGCCTCCGCCAGCGCCACCCCCGCCGCCCGCCAGCGCCATGGACGCGGCGGAGATCCGTGGTCTCGCCGCCCACAGCCGCTACGACGAGATCGTCCGCCGCGCGGTCGAACAGGCGACGAGCGCGTCAAGAATCATGGAGTCGGCGCAAATGCGGCGCGCTATAGTCGAGATTCACGCTCACCGCGCCGAGTGGACCCAGGCCGATCGCGCCAGGATTCATGCCGATGTCCAGGCGGCCATGGCCGAGCTGAAGGACGCTCACCTCAAGGAGACCCTGGACTGGCTGAAGTCGCCCGAGTTCCGCGAGTCCATCGCGCAGGCCGCCCGCGAGGGCGCCCGGGCCGCCGCCGAGATTCAGGGCGGCGAGCCCGAAACCCGTTCGCCGGCGCCCTGACCCTAAAGATTCAGCCCGCCGCCCCGTCCGCCGGTTCGGCCGCCGTCGATTCACCCACGCCCGGGCCGGCGGAATCCTTGGCCGCCACCACTACCATGGCCGGACGCACGACGCGGCTGAAGAGTTCGTAGCCAGTCTGCAGCACCTGGATCACCCCGCCGGGCGCCACGGTGTCGGAGGTCTGTTCCATCATCGCCTGATGCCGGTGCGGATCGAATCGGATCCCGGGGGCCGGATCGATCGCTTTGAGACCATTGCGTTCGAACGCCGTGGCGAGCGCCTTCTGGGTCATCTCCAGACCCACCGCTAGGCTGCGCGCCAGGGGGTCCTCGGCGTCCTTGGGGGCATGGTCCAGGGCGCGGGCGAGGTTGTCGGCCACGCCCAGCAGGTCGCGGGCGAAGGTCTGGATGGCGTAGGCGCGGGCGTCGTTGATCTCGCGTTCGGCCCGCCGGCGGGTGTTCTCGGCCTCGGCGGCGTAGCGCAGAGCCTGATCCTTCAGGGCGGCCGATTCGGCGCGCAGGGCGGCGAGGGCGGCCTCGTCGGCGTCAGCCGCGTCCGCCAGATCGTGACCGTTCGCGTCGGCTTGTTCGTCGCTCATCGAAATCGTCTCATCCATCCATGATTCGCCCAAGGGCGCGGGCGGTATAGTCGACCAGCGGGATCACCCGGGCATAGTTGAGGCGGGCCGGACCGATCACCCCGATCGCCCCCAGCACCTTCTGTCCGCCGGACATATAGGGCGCCGCGATCAGGGCGGAACCCGACAATGAAAAGAGGCGCGTCTCGGCCCCGATGAAGATGCGAACGCCTTGGGCCTCGCGCACGTCGTCCAGCAAACCGATCAGCTGCTCCTTCTGTTCCAGATCGTCGAACAGCATGCGCACTCGATCGAGGTCGGCGACGGCGTTGGGGTCGCCCAACAGGTTGGCGCGGCCGCGCACGATCAGCGCGCGCTCCATCCCCTCGCCACCGCTCCACGCCGCCAAGCCGTCCTCGATCAGCCGCGCCGCCGCCGCGTCGAGTTCGCGCCGCGCCCGGCCGACCTCGCCGGCGATATCCAGCTTGGTCTCGACCAGGGTCTTGCCGCGCAGGCGGGCGTTGAGGAAGTTGGAGGCCTCCCGCAGGGCGGCGGGGGTGATCCCGGCGGTGCGCCGCATCAGGCGGTTTTCTACCAGCCCATCGTCGAACACCATGATGGCCAGGGCCTGGTCGGGGCCCAGGGCCACGAATTCCACATGCTTGACCCCGGCGTCGCGCACCGGCGTCACCACCACCCCGGCCCCGCCCGCCAGCCCCGAGAGGATGGAACTCGCCTCGTTGAGGGCCTCATCGAACGAGCGGCCGTGGGCCGACAGGCGTGCCTCGATATTGCGCCGGTCGTCCTCGGCGATGTCGCCCACTTCCAAAAGGCCGTCCACGAACAGGCGCAAGCCCGCGTGGGTCGGCAGACGGCCGGCGCTCGAATGGGGCGCGCCGAGCAGGCCCAACTCGGTCAGATCCTGCATGGTGTTGCGGATCGAGGCGGGCGACAGATGCACCCCGCCGCGCGAAATGGTGCGCGAGCCCACCGGATCGCCGGTCTCCAGATAGGTCTCGACAATGCGCCGGAAGATGTCGCGGGCGCGCATGTCCAGCTCGGCCAGACTGGCGCCGCGCGAGGGAATCTGGCCGACGAGGGGGTTGGTCATGGACGATCCGTTGCAATTGCAGGATAAGCGCCGCCTCGCGGCGCGCAAGCGGCGCTTCCCGATCCGCGGAGCTTCCTCACATCATGCGACCTTCGCAGCGCGCGTCCGGCGACCTTCGCGCCGTCACCCTGGAGACCGGCGTCAACCGCTACGCCGAGGGCTCGTGCCTGGTCTCCTTCGGCCACACCCGCGTTCTGGTCACCGCCAGCCTGGAAGAGGGCGTGCCGCCCTTCCTGCGCGGCCGCGGCCAGGGCTGGGTCACCGCCGAGTACGGCATGCTGCCCCGTGCCACCCACACCCGCGGTCGGCGCGAGGCGGCGCAGGGCAAGCAATCCGGCCGCACCCAGGAAATCCAGCGCCTGATCGGCCGCTCCATGCGCGCCGTGGTCGATCTCAAGGCCCTCGGCGAGCGCCAGATCACCCTGGACTGCGACGTCATCCAGGCCGATGGCGGCACCCGCACCGCCGCCATCACCGGCGGCTGGGTGGCCCTCAAGCTCGCCACCCGCCATCTGATGGAAGAGGGCGTCATCGCCCGCGAGCCGATGCTGGACCACGTGGCGGCGGTTTCCTGCGGCCTGTTCGAGGGAACCCCCGTCCTCGACCTCGACTACGAGGAGGACAGCAACGCCGAGGCCGACGCCAACTTCGTCCTCACCGGGGCTGGCGACATCGTCGAGATCCAGGCCACCGGCGAAAAGCGCGGCTTCTCGCGGGCGGAGTTCGAGGCCCTGTTCGGTCTGGCGCGGGAGGGAATCGAGGCTCTGGTGGGGATGCAGAAGGCGGCGGTCGGGGGGTAGACCAAGGAAGTTCATCCACAGATGCCGCGGATGACACAGAAGGCCGCGCTGGCGCGTCGATAAATCATCCAAAGACCGTACCGGCGCCCTGAAATCCTTGTCCTCGCCGATCTGCGGCCATCCGGGACATCCGTGGATAAAATCCTTAAGGTTCGATCTCCGCCAGGATCGGCGCCCATCCCCCGGGCCGCCGCTTCAGCACGAACTGGCTCCACAACACCGCCGCGGCCACCACCACCCCCAGGAGGATCAGGCTCGGACGGCCGGCGGCGGGGTCGGCGAGGTCGGCGATCGTGAACACCGCCGCCATGGCCACGCCCAGGATCGGCGCGAGGGGATGGAGGGGCGCGCGCCAATAGCCCGGCCGGCCGGTCAGGCCCTTGGCCCGGCCGACCAGCACCGCCAGGCAGACCAGGCCCCATCCGTAGACCAGAAGGCCGGTCAGGAAGACCAGCAGGGTGTGGGAATCGAGCAGGCAGCAAGCGGCGGAGAAGGCGCCGACCACCAGGGTGGCGGCGCGCGGCGCGCCGGAGCCCCGGTGCACCCCGGCCAGCAGTCGGTTGATCGGCGCCGGAAAAAGGCCATCGCGCCCCAGGCTGAAGAACAGGCGCCCGTTGACCATGACCGTGGCGATCACCGCGTTGAAGATGGCCAGGGCCACCCCGGCGCTCAGCGCCCGGCCGGCCCAGGGTCCGGCGATCTGGTCGATAAAGGTCGCGAACGGGGCGCCGCTGCGCAGGACGGCGGCGAGGTCGCGCGCGCCCAGGACCACCGCGATCACCGGCAAGGCGGTCGCCACCGCGCCGATCAAGCAGGCGGCCAGGACGACCCGGCCCATGCGCCGGTGAGGGTCGGCCAGTTCCTCGCCGAAGAAGATCGCCTGGTTGCCGCCCACCGTGCCGTAGACGGCGCTGATCCCGGCCAGAGCCAGAACCGCGATGGAGACCGGGGTCATGACGCCTCCGGCGCTCAGGGCGTGGGGATGGAACATCACCGCGCCCAAGCTCCGCGCCGGGCGCCACAGTCCGGCTCCGATCAGCACCAGCACGGCGAGCATTTCCACCGCCAGGAAGAGACCGGTCACCCAGGCGCTGGTGCGCACCGCCAGAAGGGCGATGACCACCGCGGCGGCCAGGGCGCTAAAGGTTACGGCGGCGGGCGAGAGGCCCGGCGCCAACTCGCCGACATAGGTCGCGCCGATCTTGACCACGAAGGCGATGGACGGGCCGGCGATCACCGCCCAGATGGCCAGGGTCGCCACACCCGCCCAGCCGCCGAGAATCCGCCCGACCCCCACATAGTCCCCGCCGGCATAGGGGAAGGCCGATCCCAATTCGGCATAGACCACCGCCCATACCACCGCCGCGCCCACGGCGAGCAGAAAGAGATCGGCTGCCCCGGTTCCGGCGTGCCCGAGCACGTCGGCTCCGACGCCATAGATCGACAACACCGGCGAAAGACACGACAGGGTGAGGAGCAGGACGCCGAACGACGACAGCCTCCGGCGCAGCCGGCCCGCCGGGGCTGGCATGGGCTGAAGCGGGGCGTCGCCCAAGGCGCCGTGCGGATCGGTCAAGTTCGGTCCCCCCTTCGTCCAACGCGGCCGCGCGGATCGACCCGCTCGCCCGAGGACCTGGATAGTGCCAATCGGCCCGAGTTCGCAATTCGCCAATCAGGACCAACCGCGCTTCGGCCCCGATCCCCACCCGTCCGCTCGCAAGAACTCGCGTCCTCCCTCCCCTTCTGGGGCTACGGCATGCACGGAAGTGAGTTGTGATCACGACGTCGCCGCTGCTTCTTGATTCCCATGGCCTGATTTAGCTGATTCATCGGCTCCTGGTGATTTACGGAGGGCCGGTATGATCGGGTTCAG